>DAIRGV010000033.1:0-23734 GCA_036794405.1 Candidatus Dormiibacterota bacterium | reverse complement strand
GCGGCCTTCGCAACAACCCTTGACTTTAGAACCGTGGGATGATCTTTTGCCCTCCACACGTCTCCGCGCGCTCGATCCGACGCTGACTTTAGCCCATTGGCTCGTGGAGTTTGCTTGAGTTGGAGCCGGCATACGCCTCCTCGATCTGGCCACAGGGACGGGCGCGATGGCCGCGTGAAAAGACGGGCGCCCCATATGGGGCGCCCGGTGGTCAGTCTCGGTAGGTTGGCTCAGCCCTTGGCGTAGTTCGCGGCGCTCATGAAGTCGACCTGCACGCAGGGCTCGTCACCGATCACCCAGGCGTCGTGACCTGCCGTCACGTGCATCAGGTCGCCAGGCCCGACTTCGGCTTCGGTGCCGTCGTCGTGCACGATCTTCATGCGTCCGGATACGCAGTAGGCCAGGTGCGCCGACTGGCAGCTGTCCGTCTTCGCGATCGGCTTGACGTTTGCGGACCACTTCCAGCCGGGCTCGAACGTAGCGACGCCGACCTTATGGTCGCCAAAGTCGAGGACGTCGACGTGACCCTTGCCCTCGAACTTGCGCGTCTCGTCGGGAGCACCGGCGTTCTTGACTCGGAGCGATGTACCTGTGTTTTGGGCCATGCTGAACCTCCAAAATGGACCACCGCGCACCGGTCCTTAGATGAGACCGATAGTATGCGCTTTCCCAACTGCCTGAGCCTGTGCTGGGCAGTCCGGGCTGGGTGCGAGCTCGCCCTGGCCGATGCGGTTTCGAATACGGATTGCGATAGCCGGTGCGGTCTGAGCTATTCGTGTCAGGGTGCCTGCGACTTGGTGTGTCGGCATTGTTGGGTCTCCTGCCGTAGGGGGGCAATAGTCTGTCCAGTTCAAGCGGCGCGCCCATAGACGTGATGCAGACCCCCCAGAACGGCCCACGAGGTGACCGGACCATCCCTCGAAGGATTCCTTCGGACCGGGCTGGCGAGGGCCAGGCTGCGATGGGGACGATCGTGGTTGTAGTACGCCCTACAGCACGGGGACGGCTGTGTTTATCCACTCCTTGCCTTCCTCTGGAAGATGACCGCGGTCGAGCCGAAGACGGTGCTCCAGGCCAAGCAGTGGATCCAGCGGATCGTGGTCGGCACGATCGGGGTGGAGATGGCGTCGACTCTGGTCGACGTGCTCAAGGGTTCGCTCCCGAGCTGAGTCGAGATGACCATTCCCTACTTCGATCCAATGAGGTTGCTCTGGGACATCGTCACCGCGGCGATCCAGGGCGGCGCCGGCCAGGTCACCGCGGTGGTCACCAACTTCCTCTTTTCGACCACCGACGTCCTCGGCCGGGGCGGCCCCTTCACCGAGGGCGCCGTCATCGCGCACTTCCAACCGAGCGCGGTCGTTGTCGCCCACGCGGCTCTCGCGGCCACCGTGGCCTGGGGTTCCTACCACATCATGTTCGGCCACGGGGTCAGGACTCTCTACTCGGTCCGGATCCTCCTGCCCCGACTCCTCCTCGCCGTCGTGTTGGCGAACTTCTCCCTGCCGCTGATCCAGGCGGCGATCGACGTCAACAACGCGCTCTGCTCGGCCGTACTCGGGATCGGCCTCAAGATCGACCCCTCGAGCCTGTTCGCGTTTCGCGACCTCGCCGTTGGACCGGCACCCAGCATCTTCGTGGTCGGTGCGCTATTCGCCGGTTATGGCGTCCTCGGCGTCGCCTACGCACCCCGCTACTCCCTGCTGATCGTCCTCGCCGTCACGGCTCCGCTGGCCGCGCTCATGTTCGTGCTCCCTGACACCCACCACTACGCGCGCAAGTGGGGATCGCTTTTCGTCTCGACCCTCCTGTGCAGCCGCTGCAGCTGTTGATCCTCCAGGTCGGACTCCAGCTCGACCTCGGCTCGCCGCCCTGGAACCCGGCCCGCCACCTTTTCGCACTGGCGACCCTGCTGCTCGCCTTCAAAGTGCCGGGCGCACTGCACGCGACGTCCACCGCCGGCACCCACGCCATCTCAACGGTCAAGCACTTCGCCCACGTGGCCACCCACGGCATCGGACACGTGGCATGACCGCGGGGATTCAGGGCGCGGGCATCGCGCTTGCCGGCTGCGTGTTCCTCCTCGTCTCCGCCCACCGCTCCGCGGCGCCCGCCGAGATTGTGCCGGGGGCGGTCCAGTCGCAGCCCTATGGGTGCACCGCGTTCGAGCTGGAGCCCGTTGACGTTGCCTGCCCAGGAGGCCATTTCCACACCGGCCTCGACCTCGCCGCCCCGATGGGGACGCCCGTGCTGGCGGCTGCGGATGGGGTCGCCGTGGTCCGGGACGGGCGGGCCTTGCGGGATTCACGTCCTGCTCGAGCACGCGGGCGGCGACGAGACCCTCTATTGCCACCTGTCAGAGATGACGGTGCGCGAGGGCCAGGTTGTCGGGGCCGGGCAGCGCATCGGCAGTGTCGGCGCGAGGGGGTTCGCGACCGGCCCCCATCTTCACTTCGAGGTCCACTCCGGCAGTCGGCCCGTGGACCCCGTTGCATGGCTGCAGCGCTCGCCGACCACCACCGTCAACCACTTTGGAGGCAGATGAAAAGCAATGGTCAACAAGGTCATCCTGATCGGACGGCTCACTGGCGATCCCGAGGTCCGGGCGACTCCCACCGGCGTCCAGGTCGCCAACGTCCGCGTCGCCACCAACACCTACGCCGGGAAGGACGAGGCCGGCAACCGCAAGGAGCACACCGATTTCCACAGCCTGGTGTTCTTCGGGCGCCAGGCCGAGGTTGCGGGCGAGTACCTTCGCAAGGGGCGCCTGGTCTACGCCGACGGCCGCCTGCAGACCCGCACCTGGGACGACGCCGAGGGTAAGCGACACTGGGCGACCGAGATCGTGGTCGACGAGTTTCAGATGGTCGGCCCCAAGCCGGAGGAGGCTGCCTGAACCTCAGCGGCGGGCGGCGGCTTTGCGAATGTCGCCGTCCCGCCGCGGGTTCGGAGGATGGGCCCTTGCCGGCGTACGAAAGCTTGCCGCCAGCGCGGCTAGGATGAACCGGATGAGCTCCCGGCGACCACTGATCGGAATCACCTGCGGCTCGATCGGCGCGGGAGGGAGGGTGAAGTACGGCCAGAGCCGCTCCTACGTGAAGGCGATCGACGACGCCGGCGGAGTCCCGCTCCTGATCCCACCCCAGTCATCCATCGACGAGCTCTTCGAGATCCTCGACGGCATCCTCTTCACGGGGGGCGGCGACCTTGAGCCGACGCTCTACGACTCCGAGGACCGTGGCTCAGAGGGAATCGACTCCGAGCGCGACAGTCTCGAGCTCGCGCTCGCCCGCCGGGCGGTCGAGGCCGGCCTGCCGATATTCGGCATCTGCCGAGGCCAGCAGGTCATCAACGTCGCCCTCGACGGGGGCCTCCTCCAGGACGTCGGCGAGCATCGCCAGGACGCTCCCCGGGAGGCCGCGACCCACATGGTCGAGATCGAGCCGGGGAGCCACCTCGCCGATGTCATCGGCGAGCGGGTGGAGGTCAACACCTTCCACCATCAGGTCGTCGACCCGGAGCGGCTCGGGCGTGGTCTCAGGGTCACCGCTTTCAGCTCCGACGGGCAGCGCTTCATCGAGGGGCTCGAATCGGAGGACGGGAAGATCCTTGCGGTGCAGTGGCACCCCGAGGACATGACCGATCGGGAGTGGTCCCGGCGCCTCTTCCGCCGGCTGGTCGACAGCGCGGCTGCCCGGATCGCGTCGCATTCGGGCCGCGGCTAGGTCTTGGGCAGCTTCACGAGAGCAGCCCGGATCAGCTCCTGGGCGCGACCGAAGTTCCGCCAGAGCGCCTGGCGCTCCGCCTCGGCGAGATCCTTGATGGACTCCTCCCAGCGCTCTGGAGCGGTGGCAGCAAGGTGCGCTCGCGCCTGGCCCAGCGCCTGGTAGCCGAAGAGCAGCCCGCCGCCCGGGTTGTCGAGGATGTCGAGCGCAACCCGAAGCTGGTCGCGGACCCCGGTCAGCTGCGTCCGCGTCACCTTGCGCAGGTCGACGGTGCTGGTCGGCTGCTCACCCATCGCCCTCGATCATATCCAGTCGCCTGACCCTGACCCGTTCCTAGGCCGGCATGAACCACGCGATCCGAGAGGTGGCGTCGAAGTCCAGCCCGCTGGTGAGCCGCCGGGGAAGGGCCGGGCCGACCGAGGCGTCCCCCGGCAACGGTAGGTACCAGAGCTGGAACCGTCCCGCCGGACCGGCGGGAGCCAGGTAGGCGATCGCCTGGCCGTCGGGCTGCCAGGCCGGCACCGCACAGAGCTGGCCGTCGACCAACACCTTGAGTGGGCCGAGGGTGGAGCCGTCGAAGCTGGCCACCTCGAGCCGGGCGACCTGCTGGCCGCCGCTGCAGATCATCGCCACCCGGCTCCCGTCCGGCGACAGGGTTGGCTGGGCGCAGTCGTCCTCCCGCGTCGTCAGGGCACGGCTTACGGCGAGCGCGCCCCGCTGCAGCTGCACCTGGGCGCGGATGTGGCCGCCGGCGTCCGGCGCGTACTCCACGAAGAGCAGGACGCCGGCGGCGGCGGGGGTCGGGTCCACGTCACCACCCGTGTACCCGGTCGGGAGGGTCCAGCGACGGGTGGCCCCGGAGCGGAGCTCCTGGGACCAGATCGCAAGGTCGACTCGGTAGCCATCCTTGGGGCTGTCGAAGCTGTAGAAGAGTGCCGCCCCGTCGGCGCTGAAGCGCGGGTAGAAGGCCCAGTGATCGGTCGTCACGTCGCTCCCCTGGTTCTGGGTCAGCTGCCGCCGCGGGTGCCCGGCGAGGTCGACGAGGAAGAGATCGGACCAGTCGCTGCTCCGCCTGACGACTGCCAGCGTGCCGTGGTCGGGGCTGACAGCGGGCTGGGTCCAGCCGTTGCCCGCCGGCTGCAGCTCGGTGAAGCGATCGGCGTGCAGGCGGTAAAGGCCGCCGTCCTGGGTCAGGTACATGTCCCCGGCGATCGCCATCGAGGAGCGGATGTCGGCTGGCCGCTTCACCGCGGCGGGGGTGGAATGCCGGAGGCTGCCGAGGCCCAGGTAGACGGCAACGGCGAACGCCGCCATGGCCAGGATCATGAGCGCCAGCCGGCCCGGGCTCACGGGAAGCTCTGGCGAACCAGGGGCAGAATGAGCGGCCAGTTGGGCAGCAGGGCGTCCTGGCCCTGGATGGTCGTGCCGGAGGTGTAGGGCGGCAGCAGGAAGACCTGGCTCACATCGGCAGGGCTGAAGTCCTTGGCGATCGGCAGCAGCTCACGGAGGCGCTGCAGGCTGAGGCTCGTCTGGAACTGGCCGGCGAAGGTGGCGGCGAGGTCCGGCAGGTCGGCGAGTCCGAGCCCGGCGGTGCGAGCGCGGATCGCCAGAAGCACCTCCTGCTGCCGTTCCGAGCGCCCGAAGTCCTCCCGGATGTCGTTGTGGCGGGATCGTACGTACTCGAGCGCATGGATGCCGTTCAGGTGCTGGGGACCCGCCAGCACCGCCACCCGCTGGTAGCCGTACGGGTCGCCGCCGGCGAGGTCGGCGGGGTAGAAGTCGTCCAGCACGGGGTTGGAGGTCACGAGGTCGATCCCGCCGAGCTCGTCGATCAGCTGGACCAGGCCCTTGAGGCCGATCCAGGCGTAGTCGTCGATCTTCACCTTGAAGTTCTTCGACACGGTGCTGACCGCGGCGGCTGCGCCCCCCTCCTGGTAGGCGAGGTCGATCTTCGCGTTGTGGCCCGTCGAGAGTGGCACCCAGAGGTCCCGGGGGATCGAGAGCATCGTGACCTGGTGCGTGGCGGGGGTGACCCGGACGAGGATCATCGACTGCGTCAACACCTTGTCCGGCGGGAACTTGGAGTCGTTGTCGGAGCCGAGGAGAAGGATCGTGAAAGGGCTGCCCGGCGCGGCGGCGGCGGTCGCCGCAATCGCAACCGGGTGCTGATCGGTCTGCCGGGCGGCCGTCGTGAGCAGGGGCAAAAAATAGGCCGCTGCAGCGAGGCTGCCGCTCAGCGCGAGGCCGAGGAAGGACAGGGCGGCAAAGCGAACCGTCTCGGTCCGTCTTGCTCGAGAAGCGCGCTGCCGACCCATGCGGCGGCGAATCGGCTGGCCCAACTTCCTACAGCGTACGCACCCGCAGCCGCCGCCTGTCGGTCGACCGGGTCAGGCGACCTGGGCCGACGCCTCCAAGAGCCGCGCGGTGGTGACGACCTGGCAGAACTCGTCGTGGAGGACCGCCGCTGTCACCCGGGCGACATCGTCCGCCGGCACCGGTTCGCCGGACGGCAATCGGCGGTCGAAGGTGCACGTCGCGTCGAGAGCGAAGAGCACCCGGTAGCCGAGGTCGCCCGCCATCCGCGCCGTGGTCTCGCAGCAGTGGTCGGTCGTGATACCGGCGATCACCAGCCCACTGACGCCGCGCAGCTGGAGCCAGTCGTCGAGGTCAGGCCGGCCGTAGAAAGCCGAATGGACCGACTTTTCGACCAGGAGGTCGGGCTCGCCGGCCAGCTCGGGCTTGAAGGCATTGCCGGTTGCGCCTGGCGCGAGTGGCGAGCCGGCGACGCGGGAGTCGTGGCGGACGAACACCAGCGGACGTCCGGTGCGGCGCCATTCGCCGACCAGGGCGGCCACGTTCGCCTCGCAGGAGGGGTTTATTCCGGTTTCCCCAAACGGGATCGTCAAACCCGGCCTGGAGGTCGATGACGACCAGCGCATCGCGCTCTCCCAGGGCCACTTCCGGTGCGCCCTCCTTCATGCTTTCAGTGAAGCATGGAAGCGAAGAGGTGGTCGCTGAGGCGAGTCGGGCTGAAGATCCTCGACCTTCCAGCCGAGATCGCCTACTACGAGAAGCTCGGGCTTCGGTTGCTGGAAGCAGACGACGGCCACGCGCTGCTCGGCTTCGAGGAGGAGCCCGTCCTCGAGCTCCGGCTGCTGCCGGGGGGGCCGCGCCGCCGAAGGCGGCCGTGACCGCCGAGCTTTACCACTTCGCTCTTCTCCTGCCCGACGCGCGGCGGCTCGGTCAGTTCCTCTGGCGCTGCGCTGAGCTCGGCATCCCGCTCGACGGAGCGAGCGACCACCTGGTCAGCCAGGCCCTCTACCTGAGCGACCCGGAGGGCAACGGCATCGAGGTCTACGCCGACCGGCCCGCCGGCTCCTGGACCTGGGATGGCGACCGGGTCGTGATGGCGACCGATCCCCTCGACCTGGAAGCGCTGATGCGGGACAGCCCGGGCCGGCTGGAGGCCTTCCCGGCCGACAGCCGGCTGGGCCACCTCCACCTGACCAGCGGCGACGTCGAACGCTCGGTGGACTTCTACCGGGAGCTCGGCCTGGAGCTGACAGCTGCGCTCGGTCCCTTCCGCTTCGTGGCCTGGGAGCGCTACCACCACCACCTCGGCATCAACCTTCTTGAGGGTCACGGCGCGGCGAGGGTGGCTGACGACGTGGCCGGCCTCGAGTACTTCCAGGTCTCCCGGCCGGACCTCGAGCCCGGCTCGCTGCTCGACCCCGACGGAATCAGGCTGGAAGTGATCGGCTAGGTCAGCCGATCTCGTCCCTCTCTCCCGGAGCCCGGAAGCCGGAGAAGACGAGGACTGCCACCAGCCAGGCGAGATAGGCGCCCAGCCCGCCGAAGACGGCGAGGATCACGACCAACGCCACGCCGGAGTCGCCGTAGACCCGCTGGTAGAGGAGCAGCCCGGCCGCCAGCAGGAGCCCGAAGACGAGGAGGCCCGCAACCCCGCCGATGAGGAGTGCCCCCAGCGAGCGTTGTGGCGGGGACCCGGCCGGCTCAGGCGTCGACGACATCGAGGTCCGCAACCGCGCCGTCGAGGGTTCCCTCGTAGACGTGGACGAAGAAGAAGCGGGTCCCTGGATGCCGGTCCCGGAGGGCGTGAGCCTGCTCCCAACCGAGGTGCGAGAACGGCTCGCCCGGGCTGGTGGCCTCCACGATGGCGAGGTCGGCGCCTTCCACCAGGCGGTCGAGGGGAGGAGTGGCGGTGGTGTCGCCGGAATAGGCGAGCACCCGGCCGTCGAGGTGGAACCGGTAGCCGGTGCAGCCGCTGGTCCCGTGGTCGAGCTGGACGGTCCGGTAGTCGATGCCGGCGGCTGTGCCTGACTCCTTCGCCTCCTGGTAGGTGAGCAGCAGCTCGCCCCGGATGTGCTTCCAATCGACCCCCCAGGCGGCTGTGAAGAGTGACTCCAGCCGCTCTTCAACTCCGGCCGGGCCCACGATCGTGAAGGGCGTCCGGGCGATGAAGGCTCGATGGAGCACGTAGCTCGGCAGGCCGAGGGTGTGGTCGCCGTGGAAGTGGGTCAGGAAGACCACCTCGATCGCACCCGGGTCGATCCCGAGCCGCCGCAGATGCGGCAGCACGGGCGCGCCCGCGTCGAGCAGGATGCGCCCGTCGACCACGATCCCGGCGTTGTAGCGCTCGAGCGAGAACGCCGCCCCGGTGCCGAGGAAGGCCAGCCTCAGGCGATCGTGACCCCGTCGTTGAGATAGACGTCCTGGATCGCGTTGAGCAGCCCGATCCCCTCGTTCATGGGGCGCTGGAAGGCCTTCCGACCCGAGATCAGCCCGGTGCCGCCGGCGCGCTTGTTGATCACTGCGGTCCGCACCGCCTCCTTGAGGTCTGTCGCGCCGGAAGAGGCGCCGCCGGAGTTGATCAAACCGACCCGGCCGGCGAAGCAGTTGAGCACCTGGTACCGGGTGAGGTCGATCGGGTGGTCGGTGGTCAGCTTCTCGTAGACCAGAGGAGAAGTCTTGCCGAACTTGAGCGCGTTGAAGCCGCCGTTCAGCTCAGGCAGCTTCTGCTTGATGATGTCGGCCTCGATCGTCACCCCGATGTGGTTGGCCTGCCCGGTCAGGTCGGCCGCGACCTCGTAGTTCTTGCCGTCAACGGTGAAGGCGGGGTTGCGGACGTAGCACCAGAGCACGGTCGCCAAGCCCAGCTCGTGGGCCTCGTGGAAGGCACGGGCGACCTCGACGATCTGCCGGCTCGACTGCTCGGAGCCGAAGTAGATTGTCGCCCCGACCGCGACCGCGCCGATCTCCCAGGCCTCGCGGACGGTGCCGAACATGATCTGGTCGAACTCGTTCGGGTAGGTGAGGAGCTGGTTGTGGTTGAGCTTGACGATGAAGGGGATCCGGTGAGCGTATTTGCGCCCAACCGAGCCGAGCACCCCGAAGGTCGAGGCCACCGCATTGCAGCCGCCCTCGATGGCCAGCTTGACGATGTTCTCGCCATCGAAGTAGATCGGGTTCTTGGCGAAGGAAGCGCCGGCCGAGTGCTCGATGCCCTGGTCGACGGGGAGGATCGAGACGTAGCCAGAGCCGGCCAACCGGCCGTGGCCATAGATCGACTCGAGCGACCGGAGGACCCGCGACGGGCGGTCACTCGCGCTCCAGACCCGGCTCACGAAGTCGGGTCCGGGTAGGTGGAGGTGCTCTTTGCCGATCGTCCGGCAGGTGTGCTCGAGGAGGTCCTTCGCATCGTCGCCGAGGATGGACTCGAGCTTGTCCATCGTCGTGGCTGTCACTGCTGCCATGAAGCTTTCTCCGTGATCTCGGGTTCTGCTGACAACTGTAGGCCCAATGCCCAGACTTGCCCGCGCGCAGTTTTGCAGCGCAATTTACGTCCGAAGACCCCGTTTACGGAACCAGGCCCCTCGAAGAAATATCCGGGGCCGATTGATGAACCACATTGACGTTGAGCGAGCGGAGGCGGCTGCAGTCCAGGCGCTGGACGGGCTGGCCGACGCGCGCCAGGCCTTCACCGAGCACGGCGAGGACCCGCGCCGGTTCGCTCGGATGCTCGCCCGCATCGTGGTGGAGTCCGACGCGCTTCGCTCCGATCAGATCCCGATCGACCAGTCGCTCCGGGCCGTCGTCGCTGCCGAGCGCCTGCGCCAGGAGGGCCTCCGGCTCGACCACCTGCTGGAGCTCTCGATGGCGGTCGCCGCCGCGGTTGCGCGCGAGTTGCGGCACGATCGCATCAGCGGCCTGGGCCGGGCGCTGGTCCTGGTCCTGACTCGCGCCTACCTCGACGCCCAGGTCGCCGAGCACCAGGAGCAGAAGCAGGAGCTCCGAGCCCTGATCGCCATCTCGCGCGCCGTCAACCGCACCCTCGACCCGTTCCAGGTCGCCGAGGCCGGTCTTCGGGAGACGCTGCGCGCGATGAGCCTCGACGCCGGTGGGATCTGGCTCAACGAGGGCAACGGTGGGGGCCTGGCACTGGTCCACTCGGTCGGCGTCTCGTCAGAGGTGCACGAGCATCTCCAGTCGGTCGACCTCGAGACCAGCGAAGAGGTGATGGCGGTCCTCTCCGGACGCGCCGCTGCCCAGCTCGGGCTCGTCGCCCAGGATCCCCTCCGCGGCGCCTACGGGAGCACGGTGATGGTGCCCTTGCGGACCGCCCATGGTGAGGTCGGGCTGCTCGCGGTCGGGAGCCGGCGGGAGCGCACCTTCGACGAGTCCGACGTTGGTTTCGCGGCAGCGGTCGCCGACCACCTGGCCGCCGCTCTCGACCACGCCTTCGAACACCGTCGAGAGGCTCACACCGATTACCTCACCGGTCTCGCTAACCGGAGCGAGTTCGAGACCTCGGTCCGCCGCGAGCTGGCGGCCGCGCAGCGGCACCACCGGCCGCTCTCGCTGGTCCTGATGGACCTCGACCAGCTGAAGAGGATCAACGACCTGTCCGGCCACCACGCCGGGGACGAGGCCATCCGCACCGTGGCCCAGGTGATCCGGAAGGCTGTCCGGACATCGGACCTCTCCGCCCGGCTGGGTGGCGACGAGTTCGGGATCGCAATGCCGGACACGGGGCTCGAGCAGGCGGGCGAGGTCGTGGCCCGGATCCAGGACTCCCTCCGCGGCAGGACGGCGGGATCCGACGCACCGATCGAGCTCGAGCTCAGCTTCGGCGCAACCGAGTCGCAGCCGGGACTCGACTACCAGGAGCTCTTCGACGTGGCCGACCGGCTCCTGTACCGGGAGAAGCGCCGCCACCAGGCGCGCCGTGCCCGACGGGCGGCGCAGGATGGCAGACTCCGGGAATCGAGAGCATCCTTCCCGTCGACTTCTTCGCCCGCGACACGCTGACAGTAGCCCGGGAGCTGCTGGGCAAGCTGGTCGTCCGCGAATTCGGCGGCCAGCGCCTCAGCGGGCGTCTGGTCGAGGTCGAGGCGTACCTCGGCCCCGAGGACCTCGCCGCCCACTCGGCCCGGGGGCTGACGCCACGGACGGCGACGATGTACGGCCCGCCCGGCCACGCTTACGTCTACCTCATCTACGGGATCTGGAACTGTCTCAACTTCGTCACTCGCGCGGCCGGCGAGCCGCAGGCGGTGCTGGTGCGCGCCCTTGAGCCGGCCGCCGGCGTTGACCGCTGCAACGGTCCGGGGCTGCTCTGCCGGGCGCTGAAGATCGACCGGGCCCTGGACGGAGTCCCCCTGGAGCCGCCAATCCTCTACCTGATGGACGACGGTTTCGTCCCCGCCGAGGTGCACCAGGCCCGACGGGTCGGGGTCGACTACGCCGGGGACTGGAAGGACCGGCCCTGGCGTTTCTGCCTCGACTCGGCGCACCTTTCGAAGCCGGTCCCAGCCGGGCTGCGTCGGCCCAGGGCGCCGGGGGCTGGCTAGGCTAGGCGCCGGCCTGGCGCGAGCGTCGGCCGGCTGCCGTGACCGCGCGCGTCTCGTAGAGAGCGGTGTCCGCCCGGGCGACCAGGCTCTCCGGGGTGTCGCCCTCGCGCAGCTCGGCGAGCCCGACGCTGAAGCCTCGTTCTCGGCCGCTCTCCGCGAAGGCCTCGGCGACGGCTTCGAAGATCGGCGTCGCCCCACTGAGGCTGGCGCCGGGGAGGATGCAGACGAACTCGTCGCCGCCGTAGCGAAAGACGATGTCATGGGAGCGCAGCCGTTCCGTCATCGCCACCGTCAGGTCCTTCAGGAGCCGGTCGCCTTCGGCGTGACCGGAGGTGTCGTTGTAGCGCTTGAGGCCGTCAACGTCGGTGAAGGCGACAACCAGCCGCTCGTCAGGGGAGCGGAACGCCCGCCGGACCTCGCGGGCGAGAATCATCATCCCGTGGCCGCGGCGATAGACGCCGGTGAGCTCGTCAACCGCCGCCGCCTCCTCCAACTGGCGGAGCCGGTCCAGGTTGAGGTTGAAGTTGGCGAGCGCGCGGGTCGCCGTCTCGGCGCTCAGCGATCCCAGCTCGCGAGGGTCGATGCCGAGGCGCTCGGCGAGCGCGTCGCGGACTGAGCGGGCCGTGTGATCACGCCGCTCCTCTCCGCGGAGGAGCACTCCGTCTACGGCACGTGCGACGTCGGAGTCGCTCGGAAGTCCACGCATCCGAATCAATGTCACCCCAAATAACCCCTCGAGCCCCCAGCGGGCAGAACGCTCGGTAAGTAAACGCGACCTCGGGTCGCGCGTCAAGGAACTCTATCCGGCCTCACCCGGCCGGCCATCTCGGTGATCGCGGGGCCTCTCGTTCGAGTCTCTCCCAGTCCTCTCGCGGCGGGCTGAAGATGTCGACGGCGACGGTGCCCTCGGGGCCGGACCGAGCCGAGTGCTTCACCCCGCCAGGGATGACATAGGTGTCACCCGGCGCGAGCTCCCGCGTCTCGCCGCCGATCGTGAAGCTGAAAGTTCCTTCCACGATGAAGCCCACCTGCTCGTTGGGATGGCTGTGCTCGGCGACCGAGACGTTCGGCTCCAGTTCGATCAGCGCGAACGAGACGCTCTCGCCCTTCACGTCGCGCGCGAGCACGCCGGGCCAGATCCGGATCGGGCGGACGTTCTCGAAATTGCCGTAGGTCTTCGACTGGGTGGCCAATCTCCCTCCTCTCAGTCGACCCGGCGGTCGATGATGGTGGCGGTCCCGATGCCACCGCCGCAGCACATCGTCTGGAGGCCGTAGCGCAGGTCCCGCCGCTCCAGCTCGTGCAGGAGGTGGTTCATGAGGCGGGCGCCGGAGGCTCCGAGCGGGTGTCCGATGGCGATCGCGCCGCCGTTGACGTTGAGCTTGTCCGGGTCGGCGCCGGTCTCCTTCAGCCAGGCGAGCGGCACTGAGGCGAAGGCCTCGTTGACCTCGAAGAGATCGATGTCCTTGAGCTCGAGGCCCGCCTGCTTCAGGACCGCCCGGGTGCCCGGGATGGGGCCTTCGAGCATCAGCACCGGGTCGCAGCCGACGACCTTCTGGGCGATGATCCGCGCCCGAGGCCGCAGACCCAGCTCGTGCGCCTTCTCCTTCGACATCAGCAGAACAGCCGCCGCGCCGTCGGTGATCTGGCTCGAGTTCGCCGCCGTGATCGAATGCTCCGGGTTGAACGCCGGCTGGAGCTGGGCGACGGTGTCGTAGGTCGAGTTCGCCCGGATGCCCTCGTCCCGGTCCATGACCTCGGTCGTCCCGTTGCTGATCTCGATCGGCATGATCTGGGAGCGGAGGTAGCCCTTCTCGGTCGCCTCGGCCGCGAGGTGGTGGCTCCGAACGCTGAATTCGTCCATCGCGCGGCGGTCAATCCCGTACTTGCGGGCGATCAGCTCCGCGGAGATGCCCTGGGGAACCAAGTCGTACAGCTCCAGCAGCTCCGGCGGGAAGGGCACGCCGGGCCCCTGGAGCACCGTCGACCCCATCGGCACCCGGGTCATCGACTCGACCCCTCCCGCGATCGTGATTTCGGCGATACCACTCTGGATCAGGTTGGCCGCGAAATGGATCGCCTGCTGGCTCGAGCCACACTGGCGATCGACCGTTGTGGCCGGGGTTTCGACCGGAAAGCCCGCCGCGAGCCAGGCATTGCGCCCGATGTTGACCGCCTGCTCGCCGGTCTGCATCACGGTGCCCCAGACCACGTCCTCGACCAAGGCGGGGTCAATCCCGGAGCGCCTAATCAGTTCCTGCATGATCATCGAGCCGAGGACCACGGGGTGGAAGTTCTTGAGCTTCCCGTTCCGCCTGCCGAGAGGTGTCCGGACGGCCTCGACAATCACCGCTTCACGCATCGCGCAACTCCTTTATCCGTGACCCTGACCGGCCCTGGCCAGGATGGTCAAGCCCCGAAAAGTAGCCTGGCGGCGAACTTATTTTTGCCCTTGACTGATCTCGTTGACCGGCTGCTAACCTTCGCCTGCCCCAAGCGGCTGAGTACGGTAAACTTGAGGATACCGAACGTCGAGTAGGTGGAAGGCCAAAGCTGGAAACCGAAAAACGCATAGGGTACTTCAGGGTAAACAGGAAGGTTTACTTGGGGCATTTCTTTTGCTCCAAAGGGCTCTGCCGAGCCGGCGTTTTTCGGTTTCCAGGTGGACCCGAGCCCGAACCAGGCTGGAAGCACGCCGCGATCAACCGCCCCCGTCGTAGCCGAGATCGCCTGCCGCATTGACGGCAGCCGAGACGGCGTCGGCGGGAAGTTCCACCCCGGTACCGAGGCGGCGGAGGCCGTCGGCCAGGCGGGCGACCGGGTCCGCGTCCTCGTAGCGGAGCCACTGGTACGCCTTCGGCTCCGACCAGTCGCGACGGCCGCTGGACTCCGACCAGCGCCGGTGGGCGTCGACCACCAGCACCTCGATGCGGCGAAGGAGCGACGGGTCGCTCTCGAGCAGGCGCTCGAACGGCTGTACCGCCATCCAGTCGAGCAGTCGGAGCAGCCTCTCTCGCGGCTCGGCTATTTCGGCGTCGCCGGTTCCAGCGAAGCGGGCCGCGTGCCCAAATCCTGGTAGACGCCCTGCTTGAGCACGCAGATGAAGGGCAGGTTGCGGTAGAGCTCGCGGAAGTCGAGCCCGTAGCCGACGACGTAGTCGTTGGGCACCTGGAACCCGGTGTACTTGATCGGGCGCGCGGCGAGCCGGCGGGTCGGGCGGTCGAGAAGTGTAACCACCTCCAACGAGGCGGGGTTGCGCTCGCGGAGCCGGTTCATGACGAATTCCAGGGTCAGCCCGGTGTTGACGATGTCCTCGACCAGGAGCACGTGGCGGCCGTCGATCGGAATGTCGATGTCCCGCACGATCGTCACCCGGTCGTGGGGTTGAGCCCCGGCATAGCGCGCCAGGGCGAGGTAGTCGATCGCAACCGGGATCGTGATCTGCCGGGCGAGGTCGGCGAGGAAGAAGGTGATCCCTTTCAGGATGCCGACGAGCAGGACCGCCTCGCCGCGATAGTCGCGTGAGATCTTCCGGCCGAGGGCCCGGACCCGGGTCTCAAGCTCGGTGGGCGAGATCAGGATCTGCTGGATGTCCTGCTTTCGGAGATGGTGCACATCGAGCACTTCGAGCACGCCATAGCCGGCCTGCACGAGCAGCTGCTGGTAGTCCTTCTGGTAGAGCAGCCGGACGTTGACGCCCGGGTAGAGCTCTTTGAGCAGCCTTACCTTTCGGTTCTTCGGCGTGACGAGAGACTGCTTCATCGTCGTCAGCTCGACGTACATGTCGTACTCGGGGAGGTAGAAGTCGGGCGTGAACATCTCGCTGACCCGGTCGTCTTCCCAGCCGATCGGGAAGGAGTTGGGTTCGTACACCCAACGGATCCGGTAGTAGTCGAGGAATCGGGCGAACTCCTGCTCGGAGGGGTGTACGAAGCCGACCCGCATGTGTGGGGGGCCGGACCGGCGGAGCAGCCGCGACCGCTGCTTGACGGGCCGGCGGAGGGCTGGTGGAAGGTTGGCTGGTGCCAGGGAGACCAATGAAACTTCGTCCACAATTCTACGCGGGCGAATGGGCACCAACCCTCGTGGCGTACGGATGGTCGCGGAGCAGCTGCGGCCGCGCGGGATCGTCGACGAGAGGATCCTCGCGGCCATGGCCGAGCTGCCGCGGGAGGAGTTCGTCGCCCGCGACCAGCGCCGTCTCGCCTACGCCGACCATCCGATCGCGATCGGGCGCGGGCAGACGATCTCGCAGCCGCTGGTGGTGGCGGCGATGACACAGGCCGTGGCGCCCCGGCCGGGGGACCTCGCGCTCGAGGTCGGGACTGGCAGCGGCTACCAGGCGGCGGTCCTGGGTCGGCTCTGCCGCCGGGTGGTCGGGGTCGAGCGGGACGCCGAGCTGGCCGCTCGCGGTGCCGCCACCCTGGCCCGGCTGGGCATTGCCAACGCCGAGATCCACCATGCTGACGGGTCCCTCGGCTGGCCGGCGGCGGCGCCCTACGACGTGATCGTGGTGTCGGCGGCCGCCCTCCAGGTGCCGGCGTCGCTGGTCGATCAGCTTGCCGAGGGCGGCCGGATGGTCATCCCCCTGGCCCACTCGGAGGATCAGCCGCAGGACCTGCTGCTGCTTCGCAAGCGGCAGGGACGGCTGGAGACGACAACGCTCTTCCCGGTCCTCTTCGTCCCGCTCCTGGAGGGGACCGCCGACTGATCGGCGGTCGCCGCGACTCGCGGCGGCAAAGGGCCAGCGCCGGCAGGAGGAGGAGGCCGGCTGCCGCCAGCGCGGTCGGGATCGAGGCCCTCGCGATGAGGCCGAGGAGGGGCCCTGAGACGACCTGGCCGAGGGCGTTGGCCTGGCCGTCAACCGAGAAGAGGGTGGCCCTCGTCGACGGCTCCAGCGACTGGTTGAGCCAGGCCCGTTGGACCGGATCCCAGGCGCGGGATGCTGCCCTCGCGACCCAGTAGGAGACCACGGCGATGGGAAAGGACGGCGCCAGCGCGAACCCCATGACGGCTGCTCCCAGGAGTGCGGTCGAGATGAACAGCGCGCGGGCTGCGACGCGGTGCCGGCCAAGGTCCAGGTAGCGGCCGACCAGCTCGGCGATCCCGAGGCCGAGCACGACCGATCCGGCACTGACGAGGGCGAACCAGTAGAGCGGGTTGAGGGACCCGAAGTGGGGTAGTCCGAGGTCCTTCAGAAGATGCACCTGCCAGAGGCGGTCGAAGCCTTCGCTGGAAGCGCCGGCCACCGCGGTGATGGCCAGGATGCGGAGAAGCACCGGCTTGGAGCGGATCTCACCGAGCGTCTCGGCCGCCTTGGCGCCGACGGCCGCGAGCCTGCCCCGCCCCAGCCGCGGCGCGGGGACGAAGGTCTCCTCCCGGATCAGGAAGAGAAGGCCGACGCCGAGAAGAAGGGTCGCCAGGCCGCCGGCGACGATCGGCAGGTTGAGGCGGATGGTTGCCAACGCGACGGCGGCAACGATCCCGACCAGGCCCGAAACCTGGACGATCTGGGAGGAGCGGAGGAAGAGTCGCGCCGCGCGCTCGGGCCCGACCTCGTCGGTGATCCAGGCATCGTCGGCGCCATCGGCCAGGCTCGCCCCGGCGCCCCAGACGACCTGGGCCACGAGGATCGCCCAGAAGTTGGGCAACAGGCCCTCGAGAGTGAATCCCGCGCCGACCAGGACGGTGCCGACGACGATCGCCGCCTTCCGGCTGTAGGTGTCGGCGAGCAGCCCGGTCGGCACCTGGAGGACGAGGCAGGTCAACTCCAGGACAGAACCGACCAGGAGCAGGCCGAGCGGGTCGAGATGGGCGACCTCGAGCTGATAGACGAGGTTGATCGTCACCATCAGGGCGAAGAAGAGCTGTGACGCGCCGCGCATCAACAGGTAGACGGACGCGGGGTGGCGATGACGCAACGAATGCATGGAAGCCTTTCCTCTTCAGCGGTGGTGCCGCGAGAGGAGGCGAGTGCCGGGCCGGTCTGAGTTTCTAGTCGGCCGAGCGAGCCACTCCCGCGGGGGACATCGAAGCGCGGGAAATGGCTGTCATCGCGTGGAGTCTACCGCGTCGGCGAGGCCGACGGAGACGGCTTCGGCGAGGCCGCGGCGGGCCCGCCCGAGCAGCCGGCGGCCTGCATCTGTTGGAGGAGGGCGCCCACCTGCTGGATGTCGGCCGCGTAACCGGCGAGGTCCTGCGCCTTGAGCTTGTCCTGGGCGGCCTGGTAATGCTGGCTGGCCTGGGCGATCAGGGCGCCGCAGGTCTGGGTGCCGGGCGTCGGACCTCCGGGTGTCGGGCTGCCGCTCGGCGTTGGACCGGGGGGCGGAGGTGCGGCGCCGACAAGCTGGGCCAGGGCACCTTCCAGGGTGTCGTCCCAGACCACGTTCTGGGTGTCGGCCAGGATCACCTTCTTGAACTCGGGGAGGGAGGAGGTGCTGGTGGCGCGCAGGTAGACCGGCTCGAAGTAGAGGAAGGTCCCGCCAACCGGCACCACCAGCAGGTTCCCCTGCTGCACCTGCGACCCGCTCTGGTTCCAGAGGGTGAACTGAGAGGAGATGGCCGAGTTCTCCTGGATTCGGTTGCCGATCTGGGAGGGGCCGAAGATGACGGTGTCCTTGGGTAGCTGGTAGAGCACCAGGTGGCCGTAGTTGGGCGAGTCATTGCGCGCCGCGAGCCAGCTGATCATATTGGGCCGGTTGTTGGGCGTGAAGGGCAGGATCAGGAGGTACTCGGCCTTCTGCTCCCCGGGCAGCCGCATCAGCACGTAGTAGGGCTCCAACGCCTGGGTCGAGCCGGGGCCGTTCGACTCCTCGGGGACCGCCCAGACGTCCTCCCGGTTGTAGAAGACCTGGGGGTCGGTCATGTGATAGGTGCGGTAGACCGAGACCTGGACGTTGAACATGTCGACCGGGTAGCGGACGTGCTGGCGCACCGCCGCCGGCATGGCCTCGATCGGCTTGAAGAGGGTCGGGAAGCTCTTCGCGTAGGCCCTGATGATGGGGTCGGTGGGGTCTGCGATGTAGAAGTCGGCCGTACCCTCGTAGGCGTCGATGACGACCTTGACCGAGTTCCGGATGTAGTTGATTCCGGCGGCTGAGTCCTGCTGGCTGTAGGGGTAGGTGTCGGCGGTGGTGTAGGCGTCGATGATCCAGTACGGCTTGCCGTCGGCGACCACGATGTAGGGGTCGCTGTCGTAGTTGAGGAAGGGTGCGATGTCCTTCACCCGGTCGACGATGTTGCGGCGGTAGAGGATCTGCGTCCGGGCGTTGACCTGGCTCGTGATGAGCAGGTTCAGGTCGCCCATGTAGGCCGCGTAGAGCAGCCGGTTGGCACCCGCCAGTGGCACCCCGTGGGTGCCGGTGTAGTTGGTGTACACGTCACCGCTGCCGGACGGATAGTCGAACTCCTTCTGGTCGGAAGGGACGAGGACGTAGTTGTTGGTCAGCTCGCCGAAGTAGATCGACGGCTTGCTCACCGCAAGGGCGCCGGTGGGCGGGATGTCCTGGGCGACGAACGCGGGCAGCCCCTCGCCGACGACGCTGCGGACCGGACTTGCGACGACCCCGTAGCCGTGGGTGTAGGTGAGATTCTCGTTGACGAACCCGCGGCCCTGGGCCGGCAGCTTGGTGGTGTCCAGCTCGCGTGCGCTGAGCTCCAGCTGCTCGTAGCGCCCGTTGATCGTGTAGCGGTCGAGGTCGATCTCGTTGAGCGTGTAGTAGGTGCGGATGGCCTGGAGCTGGGGATAGGTCTCCTGGAGTTGGCGGTAGTCCCAGAGGCGAAGGTTGTCGATCGTGGTCTGGTCGTCCTGGATGTCCTTCTGGGTGAGGTTCGCCGCCCCCGAGTACTGGCTCACCGTGACCTTGTCGAGGCCGAACGCTTGCCGCGTGTAGGTGAGCTCGCGCGAGATGTACTGAGACTCCCGGGTGAACTGCTGCGGTGAGACCACGAGCCGTTCGATCGCCTGCGAGTAGATCGCGCTCACGATGCCGAAGACGATCCAGACCGCTAGTACCACGACCGGCAGCCCGAGCCGCCGGAGGAAGGCGTTGGCGAGCAATGCGAGCGCCAGCAGGAGGCCGAGCCCGGTCGAGATGTAGGCGATCGGGATGCGCGCGTTGATGTCGGTGTAGCCGGCCCCCCAGACGTAGCCATTGTGCTGAGACAGGAGGTCGTAGCGGCCGAGGTAGGCCCCCGCCGCGACGGTCAGCGCCACCACCGCGAAGAGGACCGAGACGTGGGCGATGCCGCGGGTCGGCAGGCGCAGCTCGAAATCGGTGTCCCGCCAGGCGTAGAGGGCCGCGATCAGCAGCACGGTCAGGAAGCTCAGGCCCAGAGCCCAACCCTGGACCGACTCCAGGAAGGGCAGGGTGAAGAGGTAGAAGGAGATGTCCATGCCGAAGACCGGCTCGGTCCTGCCGGTGGTCGAGCCGTTGAGAAAGAGGATCAGCTGCTGCCAGCCGCCGGCGGCGCCGGCGGAGACGATGAGGGCGATGACGAGGGCGGCGACGAGGCCGATCAGCCCGGCGACGCTGCGCACGAAACGGCGGCGGATCCCGATCGTGCGCAGCGCCGAGCTGGCGCGGAAGCGGAGAGCGATGAGCACGTTGACCGCCCCGTAGGCGAAGGCGACCAGCAGGCTGCCGAAGAAGAGCAGCAGCTGGAAGCCGATCCGGGTCGTGTAGACCTGCTGGAGGCCGAGGGCTTTGAACCAGAGGACCTCGGTCGCGATCGCGACCGCGGGGCCGCCGATCGCCAGCAGGACGACGACGACGCCGACCAGGCCGAGGACGAAGAAGGTACCCCGCGGAGGCTTCGGCAGCCGCAGTGGCATGATCTCGGCGTCGCCGCCGAAGGGCGGATAGCGCCTCATCGGCGCTTCAGGGTCAGGATCACGGCAAGCGAAGCCACCTCGAGCACCATAGCCCCCGCGATCGCGGGACGGTAGCTTCCAGTTGCGTCGACGACCAGGCCGGCGAGCGGCGGTCCCAACAAAGCTCCGATCCCGGCGGCCGTATAGAGCGCGCCCGCGGTGCCTCCGAGGCCCTCGGTCCCGAACAGCTCGGCCAGGACCGACGGCGAGATCGCCACCCAGCCGCCGTAGGCGGCGCCCATGATGGCCGCGAACACGACCAAGCCGATGTAGTCCGGTTGGGCCAGCCAGATCAGGTAGGAAGCGGCCATCGCGAAGATCGCGAGCTGGAACGTCCGGACACGGCCGAAGCGGTCGGCGACCGGGCCCAGGCCGAGCCGGCCGAGGGTGCTGAACACACCGACCACCCCGAGCAGGGCTGCCGCGGCGTAGCGGCTCGCGCCCCTCGACTCGGCATAGGGCACGAGGTGGACGAAGAAGGTGAAGAGCCCGAAGCCCAGCAGCAGAACCGACGCATAGAGGATCCCGAACTCGCGGGTGCGGATCGCGCGGCCAACGCTGAACCGCAGCGGCCGAGTGGGGCCCGGGCGGTCGGCGAGCAGTGCGCAGACGCCCAGGACGACGACGCTGACGATCCCGAAGATGACGTAGGTCGCACGCCAGCCACGGGCGGCGATCAGCGCCGTCGCCGCCGGGGCCCCCGCGAGCGTCCCGACCCCGATGCCGGAGACGGCCACCCCGATCGCGAGCCCCTGCCGGCGGTCGAACCAGGAGCCCGCCGCGGCCACCATCGGCACGTAGCCGCAGGCCACGCCGACCCCGACCCCGAGGCCATAGGTCAGGTAGCCGAGCCAGAGCTGGTGGACGAACGCGGTCAGCACCAGGCCGGTGCCCATCGTCACCGCGCCAACCGCGAGCACACGCCCGGTCCCGTACCTGTCCCCCGCCCAGCCGCTGACGGCGCCGAGCGAGAACCAGAGGAACGCGGTGACGGAGAATAAGACCGAGGTCGCGCCCGAGCCGGCATGGAACTCGGCAGCCATCGGTGCGAAGAAGGCACCGAAGGAGTAGGCCACCCCGAAGACGAGGGCCATCGCGAAGAAAGCCGCTCCGACGACGACCCAGCCGTGCCGGGACTCGACCAGCCGCCCGTCTACGCGGTTGGGGAGGCTAGATGCGACGCGTCAAGCCTTCCCAGTAGCGCTCGCGGAGGCGGCGTTTGTGGGTCTTGCCGGCGACGTCACGCGGAAAGTCGTCGATGAAGTCGACCGACCGCGGCGTCTTGTAACCCGCGATCCGGATGTGGCAGAACTCGATCAGCTCCGCCTCGCTCACGCTCTCACCGGGCTTGAGCTTGACGACCGCCTTCACCTCCTCGCCGAACTCCTCGTTGGGGACGCCGATGATCGCCGCGTCCTCTACAGCGGGGTGCTCGAAGAGGACCGCCTCGACCTCGGCGGGATAGATGTTGACCCCGCCGCTGATCACCATGTCGATCTTGCGGTCGCAGATGTAGTAGTAGCCCTCCAGGTCCCGGTAGGCGATGTCGCCGACGCTGAAGAAGCCGTCATGGTTGCTGTCGGCGGTCGCGTCGGGCCGGTTGAAGTACTCGGCGAGGGTGTTGTTGCGGACCTGGAGCTCGCCCGGCGTCCCGACCGGGACCTCGACGCCCTCCTCGTCCACGAGCCGGATCTCCTGGCCCGACACCGCGGTGCCCGCCGAGCCCGGTTTGCGGAGCTGGTCCTCCGGCCGGAGGATGGTGTTGATCCCGGTCTCGGTCGCGCCGTAGAACTCCCAGAGGATGGGACCGAAGTAGGCGTTGCACCTCTCCTTGAGGCTGATCGGGCAGGGCGCCGCGCCGGTGATCAGCTGTCGCAGGCTGGAGTGGTCGATCCGCGTCCGGCTGTCGTCCGGCTGATTCAGCATCCGCGAGATCAGGGTCGGAGCCATGAAGCTTGTCGTCACCCGGTGGCGGGCGATCAGCGACAGCGCCTCGGCGGCGTCGAACCGCTTCTCGATCACCACCGTCGCGCCGAGGAGCTGGCTCAGCGCGGAGAAATAGCCGACCGCGCTGTGGTAGCCGGGCCCGGCCATCAGGTGGACGTCGTCGGGTCTCAGCTCAAAGCTCCGGATCGTTTCCAGGATGTTCTCCAGGTTGATTCCGTTGGGGCGGTAGGCGCCCTTCGGCCGGCCGGTGGTGCCGGAGGTGTAGATCATGCTGGCGCCGATCGGCGCCGCCCCCTCGGCCACCTCGGCCGCGCTGCCCTCGGCCAGCACCTCCTCATAGGAGAGCCAGCCGGGGGGCGCGGCCCCGGCGCCGGTGACGAGGAAGTGCCGCTGTCCCTCGAGCAGTGGCCGGGCCTCGTCGACCACCGCCAGGAACTCGGGGCTGGCGGTGATCACCCGGGCGCCCGAGTCATGGACGATGAAGGCGACCTCGGCCGGCTTCAGGTGGTAGTTGATCGGCACCCCAACCGCCCCGATCCGGCGGGCACCGTGGGCGGACTCGATGCCCTCGATCGAGTTATGGGAGATGCCGGTTACGCGGTCGCCGGTGCCGACGCCGAGCCGGCGCAGCGCGGCCGCGTTGCGGTTCGCCCGCTCGTGGAGCTGGGCGAAGGTGATGACGCGGTCCTCGTAGAGGAGGGCGGCCTTGTCGCCCTGGGCCGTTGCGTGGGCGGCCAGGGGATCGGTCATCGCTGCCGGCGGGACAATTAGGCCCGCTGCCCGCCCGGTTGGGCGACGGCGGACCCGATGATCACCGGCAGGCCGAGGATGATCCCGACACAGCTGAGGCAGAACGCGGCACCGGCGACGATCGACATCACCCGGGCCCAGCCGGACCGGCGGATGATCCCGATGATCGCGACCAGCGAGCAGACAAACATGAGGAGGCCGACGCCGCCGAAGATGACCGACCCGATCAGGAGGTTCTGGTCGTTCCCGCGCTGGGTGAGGATCACCGCGTAGACGATCGCCACCAGAAGGCTCAGGCCGCAGCCGATCCCAAGCACGGCGGCCACCCAGACGGGCACCAGCACCGGGCCGGCGGCGACCGGCGCGTAAGGCTGGCTGAGAGGGGCTCCCGCGTAGGGCAGTGATGGTGGCGTCGGCGGCGCCGTCGGGGGAGCGTAGGTGGGTGGTGGGGGCAGCCCGGTGCCGAGAGGTGGCGCGGCCGTGATCGGGCTCGGGGGCGCACTCGGAGGGGGTGGCGGCGGGGCGCTGGGCGGAGCAGTCGGGAGCTGCTCGCCGGCGGTGGCCCGGCG
>DAIRGV010000032.1:0-23842 GCA_036794405.1 Candidatus Dormiibacterota bacterium | reverse complement strand
GCGATCCTGATCGTCGTCGGCGTGGCGCTCGATACCATGAAACAGCTCGAGACGCAGCTGATCATGCGGCAGTACCGCGGCTTCATTCGCTGAGTTGAGGTGAACCTGCTCCTCTTCGGGCCCCCCGGCAGCGGCAAGGGAACCCAGGCCGACTTCCTGACCCAGGACTTCGGCATCCCCCAGATCTCGACCGGAGACATCCTCCGCGACGACGTCAAGCGGGGCACCCCGCTCGGTCGCCAGGCGACCGAGTACATGAAGCGCGGCGAGCTGGTGCCGGACGAGGTAATGGTGAAGATGATCCGCGAGCGGATCAGTCGCCGCGACTGCTTTGAGGGCTTCCTGCTCGACGGCTTTCCTCGCACGGTGCCGCAGGCCGAGGCGCTGGACGGCATGCTGGAGACGATCGGCAAGCGCATCGACCGGCTGCTCTACCTGCACGTCGAGCTGGAGGAGTTGGTCGAGCGCCTGACCGGCCGCTGGGTCTGTCCCAGCTGCGCCCGCAGCTACCACCAGGTCAACAACCCGCCCAAGGACGACATGAAGTGCAACGTGGACGCAACGCAGCTGGTCCACCGCGATGACGACACCGACCACACCGCCCGGCGGCGGTCCGAGGTCTTCTACCAGCGCACCTACCCGATCCTCGAGTTCTACAAGAAGCGCGGGATCTCGGTCGAGATCGATGGCCAGGGCAGCATCGCGGAGGTTCGCGAGCGCGTCCGCAAGGCGCTGGCCGGAACCACCGGGGGGGCTGCATGATCAACCTCAAGACCAAGCACGAGATCGAGCTGATGGCGACGGCGGGACGGCTCCTCAACTCGGTGATCACCGAGATGAGGGCCGCCTGCGCACCGGGCGTCACGACCGGCGACCTCGACCGGCTGGCCGACCGGCTGATCCGCGAAGGCGGGGGGCGGCCCGGCTTCCTCGGCTACCAGGACTTCCCCCGGTCGACCTGCATCTCGGTCAACGACGAGGTCGTCCACGGCATCCCCGGCAAGCGCGTGATCCGCGACGGGGACATCGTGAGCCTCGACCTGGGCCTCGTCCTCGACGGGTTCTGGGCGGACATGGGCTGCACGGTGCCGGTGGGCCGGGTGGATCCCGAGGCGTTGCGCCTGATCCGAGTCACCGAGGAGTCCTTCTGGGCGGGAATCGAGCACGCCGTCCCCGGCGGCCGACTGGGGGACATCAGCGCCGCCATCCAGGCCCACGTCGAGGACGCCGGTTACTCGGTCGTGCGCCAGTTCGTCGGCCATGGCATCGGCCGCAATATGCATGAGGATCCCCAGGTCCCCAACTTCGGCGCCGGGGGCACGGGGCCCGAGCTGCGGCCGGGGATGACGCTGGCGATCGAGCCGATGGTCAACCAGGGCAGCTACGACGTCTACATCAAGCCGGACGGCTGGACGGTGATGACCGCCGACGGCCGGCTCTCCGCCTACTACGAGCACACCGTGGCGATAACCGCCGACGGCCCGCGGGTGCTCACCCTGGGCGAGAGCGAGGCGGCAAGTTTGACGGCGACCGGATGAGGTATAATCGCCGTTCGTGCCCCAGCCGCCGATCTCGGTCGATGGGCGGATCATCGAGGCTCTCCCCGACGGAATGTTCCGCGTGGAGCTCGAGAACGGGGTCAAGGTCCTCGCTCATGTCGCCGATCGCCTCGCGACCCACTTCGCGCGGGTCCTACCGGGTGACCGGGTCAGTGTGGAGCTGGCGGAGACGGACAGGTCCCGGGGACGAATAAGAGAGATCAAGAGATGAAGGTCAGGCCGTCGGTGAAGAAGATCTGCGTGAACTGCAAGGTGATCAAGCGCGAAGGCGTGGTCCGGGTCATCTGCACCAATCCGAAGCACAAGCAACGACAGGGTTAGAGGAAAGAAGAAGAGGCGTATGGCTCGAATCGCCGGCATCGACATCCCTCGCGAGAAGCGGGTCGTCATCGCCATGACCTACATCATGGGGATCGGGCGGACGACCGCCGAAAAGATCGTCCGCCAGGCCAATGTCAACGCTGACACCCGGGTCAAGGAGCTCACCGACGATGAGGTCGGGCGGCTCCGCTCAATCGTCGACCGGATGGCCTCGACCAAGGACATCCTGATCGAAGGCGACCTCCGTCGCGAGGTCGCGATGAATATCAAGCGGCTGACCGAGATCGGCTCCTACCGGGGCATCCGCCACCGCCGGGGACTGCCGGTCCGCGGGCAGCGCACGCGCACCAACGGCCGCAGCCGGCGCGGGCCGAAGCGGACGGTCGGCGTCCGCCGCAAGAAGGGCAAGTAAGGGCAAGTAATGGGCAAGACTAAGAAGAAGGTCGTCCGCACCCGCCGCCGCGAACGGAAGAACGTCGCCGTGGGGACCGCGCACATCCAGAGCACCTTCAACAACACCATCATCTCGATCGCCGACGTCGAGGGGAACGTGATCTCCTGGGGAAGCGCCGGCGCGCAGGGTTTTAAGGGAAGCCGGAAGTCGACCCCCTTTGCCGCCCAGGTGACCGCCGAGGCGACCGCCCGCCGGGCGATGGAGCACGGTATGCGCTCGATCGAGGTCTTCGTCCGCGGCCCGGGGGCCGGCCGGGAGGCCGCGATCCGCTCGCTCCAGGCCGCCGGCCTCGAGGTCTCCGCGATCACCGACGTCACGCCGATCCCGCACAACGGGTGCCGGCCACCCAAGCGGAGGCGTGTCTGAGCCATGGCCAACTATTCCGGTCCCGTCTGCCGCTTCTGCCGTCGTGAGGGCGCCAAGCTCTACCTCAAGGGCGAGAAGTGCTACACCAAGTGCACCCTCGACCGGCGCGCCTTCCCGCCCGGCCAGCACGGGCTGGCGCGGCGCCGCAAGGTCTCCGACTACGGTCTCCAGCTGCGCGCCAAGCAGAAGGCGCGGCGCCTCTACGGCCTGATGGAGGGCCAGTTCCGCAACTACTTCGAGGCGTCCGAGCGCGAGCCGGGGGTCACGGGCCTCAACCTGCTCCGCCACCTCGAGCTGCGGCTCGACAACGTCGTCTACCGCATGGGCCTGGGCGCTTCGCGCAAGCAGGCCCGCCAGCTCGTCGGCCACCGGCACTTCGAGGTCAACGGTAAGGTCGTCAACGTGCCTTCCTACCAGGTGCGGCCCGGTGACGTCGTCCAGGTCCGCGAGCGCAGCCAGGCATCGAGCCCCGTCTTCGACGTGGCGCGCGACGCCTCCGGCTCCCGGACCATGCCCTCCTGGCTCTCCTTCACCGAGAGCGAGAAGAGTGCCAAGGTGCTTGCCCTCCCCGAGCGCGAAGAGATGGAGATGGGCGTCGAAGAGCACCTGATCGTCGAGTTTTATTCGCGCTAAATCCAGGAGGTTTGTTTCAGTTGGCGATTGATACCCCGGTTTCGGTTGCGCCCTCGGTCAAGCGGCTGGAGGGAGGCACCGCCACGTTCGGCAAGTTCGAGATCGAGCCTCTCGAGCCCGGTTTCGGCATCACGCTCGGCAACACCCTGCGGCGGGTGCTGCTCTCCTCCCTCTGGGGGGCGGCGGTCACCTCGATCCAGATCGACGGCGTGGCTCACGAGTTCACCTCGATTCCACACATCAAGGAGGACGTGACCGAGGTCATCCTCAACCTCAAGCAGTTGAACCTGAAGAGCTTCACCGAGGATCCCGTGACCCTCACCCTGGACGTCCGCGGGCCGGCCCAGGTGCACGCTTCCGACATCCAGACGACCAGCGACGTCGAGATTGTCAACGGCGACCTCTACATCGCCACCATCGCCGATAAGGGCCACCTCCGGATGGAGCTCAACGTCGAGAAGGGCCGCGGCTACGTGCCGGCCGAGCGCAACAAGCGCGAGGGCCAGCCGATCGGCGTGATCCCCATCGATGCCATC
The DNA here is from genome assembly GCA_036794405.1 of Candidatus Dormiibacterota bacterium. Classification (GTDB taxonomy): domain Bacteria; phylum Chloroflexota; class Dormibacteria; order Dormibacterales; family Dormibacteraceae; genus UBA6019. The sequence continues at coordinate 19,973 of DAIRGV010000032.1, read as the reverse complement.
TTCTCCCCGGTCCAGAAGGCCAACTTCACCGTCGAGAAGACCCGCGTGGGCCAGGCGACCGACTACGACCGCCTGATCCTCGAGGTCAGCACCGACGGCACGCTGCGTCCGGAGGGCGCGGTCGCCGACGCCGCCAAGCTTTTCACCAAGCACCTCGAGCTGTTCGTCAGCTTCGGCGAGGAGAACTTCGCCCAGCCGGCGCGGACCGACCAGAAGAGCCCCGCGGGCCGGCTCAACGACACCCCGATCGAGGAGCTGGATCTCTCGGTGCGGGCCTTCAACTGCCTCAAGGCCAACGACATCTCGACCGTCGGACAGCTGCTGGGGAAGAAGGAGGAGGAGCTTCTCTCCCTTCGCAACTTCGGCCGCAAGTCCCTCGACGAGATCAAGGAGAAGCTGGTCGAAAAGAGCTACATCAAGCCCGAGGAGCTGGACACGGTCTTCCACTGATGAGGCACCTCAAGAGCGGCCGCAAGTTCAGCCGGAGCACCGACCACCGCAAGTGGTTGATGCGCAACCTGGTCACCTCGCTCCTCGAGAGCGGCCGCATCGTCACGACCGAGGCCAAGGCCAAGGAGCTCCGGCGGCACGTCGAGCGGTTGATCACCGCGGCCAAGGCCGACAACCTGGCCGCTCGCCGACACGTCGCGGGCGAGCTCACCAAGCCGGAGGTCATCGAGAAGCTGTTCGCGAACATCCTGCCGCGCCTGAAGGAGCGGCCGGGTGGCTACACCCGGATCATCCACAAGGGCCCGCGGCTGGGGGATGCCGCGCCCATGGTCGTCATCGAGATCTTCGACTAGAAGCTCGACGCTCATCGTCTCGTCTCCCGGAATTTGAAAAGTGAATATCAAGGTCGTGCTGGAGTACGACGGGACCGGTTTCTCGGGTTGGCAGCAGCAGGTCGCGCGGCGCACCGTGGAGGGTGAGCTGAAGCGGGCGCTGGCCGAGCTGACCGGGGAACGAATCACCGTCTACGGCGCAGGGAGGACCGACGCCGGGGCGCATGCCCAGGGCCAGGTCGTGAACTTCCGGCTGCCGGAGGGTTCGATTCCGATCCCGAGGCTGGTGGCGGCGCTCAACGCGAAGCTGCCGGCCGACGTGAGCGCGCTCCGCGCCACGGTCGTCTCCGACGCGTTCCACGCCCGCTACGCCGCCATCGCTCGGCGCTACCGCTACCGCTACCTCGATCGGCCCGCTCGGCCGGCGCTGGAACGGGACCGGTGCTGGCACCTCCCCGGCCGCCTCGACGAGAGTGCGATGGGGAAGGCGGCGAGGGCGCTGGTGGGACGGCACGACTGGACCAGCTTCTGCTCGGCTTCCGAGCCGCCGGCGTCCCGGACCCGCACCATGCGGGCCGCGGTCGTGAGGCGGTACGGAGAGTTCGTCGAGCTGGAGCTGGAGGCGGAGGGCTTCCTCCGCGGCCTCGTGCGCGGCATCGCCGGCGCGCTGGTCGAGGTGGGGAGCGGGCGCCGCCGGCCGGAGTGGCTGGGCGAGGTGCTCGCGAGCCGCGACCGGAAGCGAACCGCCGCCGACCTGGTCAGGACCGCTCCCGCGCGGGGCCTGACCCTGATGGAAGTGATCTACCAACCGGAATCAGAAGAGGAAACGAGTTGAAGCAGAAGACCTGGACCGCCAGAAAGGAAGACCTGAAAGGGGACTGGTACGTGGTCGACGCCACCGGCGTCGCCCTCGGCCGCCTGGCCTCCAGTGTCGCTCGCCTTCTCAAGGGCAAGCACAAGCCGACCTACACGCCGCACCTCAACACGGGCGACCACGTCGTCGTGGTCAACGCCGCCAAGATCCTGGTCACCGGATCCAAGCTCGACAGCAAGATCTATACCCACTATTCGGGCTACCCGAGTGGACTTCGGACCCGCACCCTGCGGCATGCGCAGGAGCTGGATCCCACCTTCCCGATCTACAACGCCGTCAAGGGCATGCTCCAGCGGAACACCCTGGGGGCGGATATGCTGAAACGCCTTCGCGTCTTCCCGGGCCCTGAGCACGAGCACGCGGCCCAGCAGCCGAAGGCGATCAAGTTCAACAACGCAGGAGACATCGACCTTGGCTAACGAGCAGAACGCGGGCTATGGGACCGGTCGCCGGAAGACCGCGATCGCCCGCGTCCGCCTCCAGCCCGGCGAGGGCCGGATCACGATTAACGAGAAGCCGGCGCTCGAGTACCTCGGCCGCCGGACCCTCGAGCTTGTCGTGATGACCCCCTTCCGGGTCGTTGACACGCGCCGCTTCGACGCCTCCGTGAAGGTGATCGGGGGCGGCAAGTCGGGCCAGGCGGGTGCCGTGGCGCACGGCGTCGCACGGGCCCTGATGCAGAACGACCCCGAGCTCCGCCCCATCCTCAAGAAGGCCGGCCTCCTGACCCGCGACTCGCGGGAGAAGGAACGCAAGAAATACGGGCTGAAGCGGGCCCGAAAGGCGCCGCAGTACACGAAGCGCTAGGCAGGGCAAAGGGGGGCAGGCCCCCCTTTCCGCAATCCCCCTTCTCGGCGCGGCGCTGGTCGGCGAAGAGGGCAAAGGGGGGCGGGCCCCCTTTCCGGAATCCCCCCCTCGGCGCGGCGCTGGTCGGCGTTTGTCGAAGACGGACTCAGACGGCCTGGCGGAGCCAGGCCTTGGCGCCACGACTGAATCAGGGTTATTAAGTTCCTTCGTTCGGTCTTAGCATTTGCGGGAATGCGCACCGTCGCTGAGATCTGTCGGTGGTGGGCTCGCCGGCAGCCTGACCTCGAGGCCACCTGGTTCGAGGGGCGCGGCCGCACCTGGGGCCAGCTCGACGAGTCGAGCAGCAGCCTGGCCGCCGGGCTCGTCTCGCGGCTCGGTGTCAAGCCCGGCGACCACGTCGCGATCCTCGACAAGAACACCGACGAGTACATCGAGCTGCTCTTCGCCCTCGACAAGGCGGGGGCGATCGCCACGCCCGTCAATTGGCGGCTCACCGGCGAGGAGGTCGCCAGGGTGGTCGAGGACGCCGAGGCGGTCGCCCCCGAACTCCTCGCGGGCGAGGAGTTCGGGGGCCAGGCCGACGCCGCCGGCATGCGCGTGGTGGGGTTCGGCGAGCTGCCCCGGTCGGACGCCGGCGATCCCCATCGTGACGATGACGCGACGGCCAGCTGGCAGCTCTACACCTCCGGAACGACGGGGCTTCCGAAGGGCGCGATGCTGACCGGCTCCAACCTCTTCAACGCCTTCGGAGTGTTCGGCGTCGAGGTGCCCGAATTGCGGGTCGGCGGTCGGGCGATGGTCGCGATGCCGCTCTACCACATCGGCGGCTGCGGCTGGGCGATGGCCGCCCTGGTCACGGGCAGCACGGCGGTCATCCTGCGGGAGTTCCTGCCCCAGCAGGTGCTGGAGGCCTTCGTCGATCAGAAGGTCGAGACCGCCTTCCTGGTCCCGGCGGCCCTGCTCTTCCTGACCTCGCTGCCGGGGTCGCAGGGTCGGGACTACAGCTCGCTCCGCAACGTCCTCTACGGCGCCTCGCCGATCTCCCAGGCCGTCCTCCAACGTTCGATCGAGACCTTCAGGTGCGACTTCACCCAGGTCTACGGGTTGACCGAGACGACCGGGGCGGTGACCTTCCTGTCTAACCGGGACCACGCGGGGGAGCGGCTGCTGAGCTGCGGCCGGGCCACCCTCGGGGCGGGCATGAAGGTCGTCGACCCGGAGGGCCTGGAGCTACCGCAGGGCGAGGTCGGTGAGATCGTCTACAGCGGCGGCGGGACCATGAAGGGCTACTGGAATCGGCCGGAGGACACCGCCGACGCGATCCGGGACAGCTGGTTTCATACCGGGGACGCCGGGACCGAGGACGCCGATGGCTTCTTCTACATCAAGGACCGGATCAAGGACATGATCGTCTCCGGCGGCGAGAACATCTACCCGGCCGAGCTGGAGAGCGTCCTCGCCGCGCACCCGGCCGTCGCCGACATCGCGGTGATCGGCGTCCCGGACCACCAGTGGGGCGAGACGGTCAAGGCCATCATCGTCCGCCGGCCCGGTCAGGAGCTGAGCGCCGAGGAGTTGATCGAATGGTCGCGAGCGAGGCTGGCCGGCTACAAGCGGCCGCGCTCGGTGGACTTCGTGGAGACGATCCCCCGCAACCCAAGCGGCAAGATCCTCAAGCGGGAGCTCCGCCGGCCCTATTGGGAAGGAGCGACCCGGCAGGTCAACTGACGGTGGATCGACGGGAGCCCGATGCTCGCGGCGAGCCTACACTCTCCCACGGTGGGGCTCGGGTGATATTCGCTCGCTCGCGGCGTTCCTCGTTTCTCCTGGCGACGTCGGGCTTAGCCGTCGCTCTGACCTTTGGCGTCATCGCCGGCATCGTCCTCTGGTCCCAGGGGCTCGACCCCGCCGCGGAGGCCCTTGCGGTCGGCGCCGCGATCGGCCTCGGACTGGCCGGCCGGGCGGGTTGGCAATTGCGCTCCTGGCCGCCCTGTCGACTCGGCTTCTTCCGCGACCGGATGGTCGTGATCCAGGGGCGTACCGAGCAGCACGCACTCTGGGACCGGATCGAGACCGCCTCGCTGGCGGTGCCGGTCGACTGGGGCTCGGGCCGCTGGCCTGAGATCGAGCTCTCGGACCGGCTCACCGTCCACCTGCGTCGCTCCAAGCCGATTGTCCTCCGGCCGGTCGACTTCGGGCTCGAACCGGCCGGGTGCAGGGACCTCGTCCTGACCCTGCGCGACGATCGCGGGCAGCGCGGTCGCCTGCCGGAGTTCGACTCGGCGCTGGACCTGTCCGAGCGCCCGGTCGTGACCGGGGAGCTCATCACGCCGCGTCTCTAGGGGGCGGTCGGTCCTAAGATTTCAATCTTGAGCAAGTCCCAGATCACCCTCCGTGGGCGGGATTTCGTCAGCCTCTCCGATCTCGACCGCGAACAGGTGCTCGCGATCCTGGACCTCGCCGACCTCATCAAGGCCGGGAAATGGAACGAGAAGCCGCTGGCGGGCAAGCAGGTGGCGATGGTCTTCCAGAAGCCCTCGATGCGCACCCGGGTCTCCTTCGAGGTGGGCATCCAGCGGCTGGGCGGCGCCAGCGTCGCGCTCAGCGAGCAGGACGTCCAGATCGGGGTCCGGGAGTCGGTCGCCGACGCCGCCCGGGTGCTGGAGCGCTACGTCGACCTGATCGTCGCCCGACTCCGCCTTCACCGCGACCTGCTCGAGCTCGCCGCGGCGACGCGGATCTCGGTCGTCAACGCCCTGACCGAGCTCGAGCACCCCTGCCAGGTGCTGGCCGACCTGATGACGATCCGCGAGCGCTGCGGCAGCCTTGACGTGCCGGTCGCCTTCATCGGCGACGGGAACAACATGGTCACCTCCCTGGCCCACGCCCAGCGCTTGCTCGGCTTCCCCCTGACCGTGGTCACGCCGCCCGGGTTCGAGCCGCTCGACCTGGTCTATGCCCAGGCGCCCGAGATGGTGGTCGGCAACGATCCGATCGCGGTGACGGGGGCCGGCGTCGTCTATACCGACGTCTGGACCTCGATGGGCTTCGAGGTCGAGGCGGGCCGGCGGCGAGCGGCCTTCTCCGGCTATCAGGTCGACTCCGCCCTGCTCCGGCTGGCGCCCGAGGCGATCTTCCTCCACTGCCTGCCGGCCCACCGGGGCGAGGAGGTCAGCGACGAGGTCATCGACGGTCCCGCCTCGGCGGTGTTCGACCAGGCTGAGAACCGCCTCTACACGCAGATGGCCCTCCTGGCGCTGATGGCATGACCCGCTACCTGCTGAGCCTCGTCAACTCGATCGCGGGGGCGGTCGCGAAGGTCGGCTGGGTCGAGGTCATCGACGTTCTGATCGTGGCGGTGATCTTCTACCAGCTCCTGAAGCTGGTCCGCGGCACCCGCGCGGCCGAGCTGATCGTCGGCCTGGTGCTGCTCTCGGTGGTCGGCGTCGTCGCCAGCACCCTGAAGTTGATCCTCCTGTCCTGGCTGTTCCAGAACGCGGCGCCCTTCGTCGTGATCGCGGTGATCGTGCTCTTCCAGCCCGAGCTCCGACGCGCCCTCGACCAGGTCGGCCGCCTGAGCCACCTGAACTTCCAGCTGTCCCAGTTCAACCCACAGGCCTTCAACCGAGGCGTCGCCGAGGCGATCCGGGCGGCGGAGCGGCTGAGCGCCCGGAAGACGGGCGCGCTGATCGTGTTCGAGCGCGAGGTCGGCCTCGAGGACTACGCCGCGACCGGGGTCCGGATCAACGGTGAGCTGACCGCCGAGTTCCTGCAGACGATCTTCTTTCCCAACTCGCCCCTCCATGACGGGGCGGTGATCGTTCGGGGCAACCAGATCGTGGCCGCCGGTTGCCTGCTGCCGATGCCGGAAGAGCGGCTCCGGAGCGCCGAGCGCCTGGGGACCCGGCACCGCGCGGCCATCGGGCTCTCGCAGGTCTCGGATGCGATCATCCTGGTCGTCTCCGAGGAGACGGGGTCGATCTCGGTCGTCGAGGACGGCAAGATCAACCGCAACCTGGACCCCGACGGCCTCCGCACCCGGCTGGTCGGGAGCCTTCAGCGCCAGGGCTCGGCCAACGGGCGCCCGCGGTCGCTGGCGGCGCTGCTGGAGATCGGGCGCCGATGACCTGGATCGTCGACAACTGGCAGCTGAAGCTGCTCGCGCTGGTCCTCTCCCTCGGGTTGTTCGCGGCGGTGGCCTTCCAGCAGAACCCGATCACGACCAACCTGATCAGCGCCCCGATCCAGTACGACGGGCTTTCGCCGAGCCAGAGCATCTTCGCCGCCCCGAGCACGGAGAAGGTGACCCTGACGGGGCTCGCCCAGAATGTGCGGATCGCGGGACCGAACAACGTCAGCATCCACGTCGATGCCGCCCGGTTCCGGAACGGGACCCAGATCGTGGTCGGCCGGCCGCGGGTGGTGGTGCCCAACGTCGGCACCCTGGAGGATCAGATCCCCTTCACGATCACGGTCGACGACCGGGCCACCGTCAGCGTCCAGGTCGAGGCGCGGATCAACTACGCCGAAGGCTGGAAGCCGGTGACCGACAAGATCGTGGTCACGCCGAGCCGGCTCACCTTGGTCGGTGCCGCAAGCGAGCTGAAGGACATCAAGGCCTTCGTCGCCCCGGCCTCGCCGATCGGGGTCTCCAGCGCCGACATCCCGAGCCTGCCGATCCAGCTCGAGAAGAACGGCCGCCCGGCGACGCTCCCCACCGACAGCATCCCGCCGACGACGGTCGATTCGACGCTCAACGCCAGCCTTCACGTCGAGGCCCAAAAGCCCAACCAGACCCGCCGGGTGCCCCTGCTGGAGACGCCGACCGGCACCCCGGCGGCCGGCTACCGGATCACCGCGATCACGATCGACCCCCTCTTCATCGACGTCTCCGGCGCGGTCGACGTCCTGACCAACATCAACAGCGTGGCCCTGCCGCCGATCTCGGTCGACGGCCAGTCGGCCACGATCACCCGGTCGGTGCGGGTCAACACGCTGCCCGCCAACATCAGCAGCTCGGTGAGCACGGTCTCGGTGACGATCACGATCCAGCAGAACCCGGTCCTCCAGCCCAGTCCCTCGCCGACCCGGTAGCCGCCGTAACGGCGTCCCGCCTCGGGCCGTTCTATTCCCCGGTACCCTGAGGGGAAGGAAATAGACAATCCCCCACCAACGTTTCTGGAGACCACATGTGCGGGATCATCGGCTACCTCGGCGATAAGCAGGCGACCCCCATCCTGATGGAGTCGCTGAAGCGGCTCGAGTACCGCGGCTACGACTCCGCCGGGATCGCGGTGATGGAGACCGACATCCACTCGACCCTGACCAAGAGCGAGCGGAAGGTCGACGACCTGATCGCCAAGCTCAGCCAGGACATGCCCCGGGGAACCCTCGGGATCGGCCACACGCGCTGGGCGACCCACGGCCGGCCGACGATCGTCAATGCGCATCCCCATTCCGACTGCTACGCCCGGATCATGGTCGTCCACAACGGCATCATCGAGAACTTCAGGGAGCTCAAGGAGGAGCTCGAGGCGAAGGGCCACGAGTTCACCTCGGAGACCGATTCCGAGGTCATCCCGCACCTCGTGGAGGACCTCTACCAGGGCGACCTGCTGACGGCGGTGCGGCAGGCGCTCCAGAAGATCAAGGGCGCATACGCGATGGCCCTCTACTCCCACGACGACCCCGAGCTGTTGATCGGCGCCCGCCTCAACGCGCCGCTGGTCGTCGGGATGGGCGAGGGCGAGTGGTTCATCGCCTCCGACATCACCGCGATCATCCCCTACACCAAGCGCGTGCTGATCCTCGGGGAGGGCGAGATCGTCGCCATCAGCCCGGTCGGCCCCCAGGTAACGACCCTCGACGGGGTTGCCGTGGAGCCGAAGGTGATCTCGGTCGACTGGGACGTCTCCCAGGCCCAGAAGGGCGGCTTCGACCATTTCATGCGCAAGGAGATCCACGAGACGCCCGAGGCCACGGCGAACGTGCTTCGGGGCCGCATCCAGGACAACGGTGCGGTCACCTTCAACGAGTTCACCGCGAGCGAGGAGCAGCTGGGCCGGATCCGCAACGTCAAGCTCCTCGGGATGGGCACCTCGCTCCACGCGGCGATGATCGGCGAGTATGTGATCGAGGACTGGGCCGGCATCCCCTCCAAGGCGGAGGACGCCTCCGAGTTCCGCTACCGGCGGCCGATGGTGGGCGAGGACACCCTGGCGGTCGTCGTCACCCAGTCGGGCGAGACCGCCGACACCATCATGGGCATGCGGCAGGCGCTGGAGCGGGGCGCGCTGACGGTGGCCATCACCAACGTCGTCGGGAGCACGGCGGCCCGCGATGCCAACGGGGTGATCTATCTCCAGGCCGGCCCCGAGATCGGGGTCGCCTCGACCAAGACCTTCGTCAGCCACGTGATCAGCCACTACCTCCTCGCGATCCGCCTTGCCGCGGCGCGGAACCGGCTTTCGCCGGAGCGGCTCGAGGACCTGGTGGCCTCGCTGCGCGGCCTGCCCGAGGGGATCCGCGCCGTCCTCGCCACGGAGGAGCGGATCAAGGAGCTGGCGCAGCGCTACTCGAAATATCGCAACTTCATGTTCACGGGGCGGGGCATCAACTACCCGATCGCGCTCGAGGGGGCCCTCAAGCTGAAGGAGATCAGCTACCTGCATGCCGAGGGGACCTCGGGCGGGGAGCTGAAGCACGGGCCGATCGCCCTCCTCGACCAGACCTTCCCGGTGGTCGCGATCTGCACCAACTCGTTGACGCGGGAGAAGATGATCAGCAACGTCCACGAGATGGCCGCGCGCGATGCGCCCGTGCTGGCGCTGGTCACCGAGGGTGACACCTCCGCCGACGCGGTCGCCGCCGACGTGCTGGTGATGCCCGCGGCCGACGAGGCCGCCGGCGCGCTCCTCAACACGGTTGCGCTCCAGCTCTTCGCCTACCACGTGGCGGTGGCGCTCGGCACCGACGTCGATCAGCCCCGGAACCTGGCCAAGTCCGTCACGGTGGAGTAGCAAAGAGGGGCTTCGCCCCGGCCAGAACCCGCTCGGGGGAGAATTCACAGACAAGATGAAGCTCGGCATCGACGCGGTCGGGATCGACCGGATCGCGCTCGCCGTCCGTCGCTCCGGTCCCGGTTTCCTGCGCAAGGCCTACACCGAGGCCGAGCTCGCCTACTGCGAGGGCAGCGCCGAGCGCCTGGCCGGCCGCTGGGCGGCCAAGGAGGCCGTGATCAAGTGCTTCGACGGCACCGGCATCTGCTTCCCCCGGCGGCGGATCGAGATTCTCCCCAGCCCGGGCGGCGCGCCCCTGGTCCGGCTCCTCGGCGACACCTCGGGAGCGGCGGTCGAGCTCAGCATCACCCACCATTCGGGCATGGCCGTCGCCGCGGCGACCCTGACCCTGCCCGGCCCCGACGCCGGCCGGGCGACACTGCTCCGCCCGCCCGACGCGCTCGACCTGCCCGACCGGCCGAAGGGGGGCCACAAGGGCACCTTCGGCACCGTCGTCGTGATCGCCGGCAGCCGGGGCTTCACCGGTGCCGCCTACCTCTGCGCGACGGCTGCCGCCCGTTCCGGCGCGGGGATCGTCAAGCTGCTGGTGGCGGAGTCGATCTACCCGATCCTCGCCGTCAAGTGCACCGAGGTGATGGCGACCCCGGTTCCCGAGGTCGCCCCGGGAGCGATCGGCCATCTCAGCCACGAGGTCCTCACCCGCCACCTCCAGGGCGCCCGGGCGGCACTGGTCGGCCCCGGGCTGGGCCGCGACCGCTCGACCTGGCGGGTGGTCAACGACCTCCTGCTCGAGATCCCCTACCCGCTGGTGGTCGATGCCGACGCCCTCAACGCGCTCGCCGACAGTCCCCGCCTGCTCACCCGGTTGCCGGCCGGTCGCATTCTCACCCCGCACCCCGGCGAGATGTCCCGGTTGACCGGCAGACCCGCCTCGGCCCGCCGGGAGGACCGGCTCGAGCTGGCGACCAGGACCGCCCGGGAGTGGAAGGCCGTGGTCGTCCTGAAGGGAGCGCGGACGGTTGTCGCGGCGCCCGACGGGGAGGTCTCCGAGGATCTCCACGAGGTGCCCGCCCTCGCCAGCGGGGGCACCGGCGACGTCCTCGGGGGCGTGATCGCCGGGTTCGTCGCCCAGGGCCTTGATCCCTTCACCGCCGCGGTCGCCGGCGTCTACGTCCACGGCGAGGCGGGCCGCCGAGTCGCCGACCGGCTCGGCGCCGCCGGCCTGCTCGCCTCCGACCTCCTGGAGGAGATCCCGGTTGTCCAGAAGCTTCTCCGAGAAGGTCGGGTGACGCCATAACCGGGCACCCTCACCGCTGGGCCGAGATCGACCTGGCCGCGCTTCGCTCGAACGTGGAGCGGCTTCGCGGCCGGCTTCCCGCCGCGACTCGCTTCATCGCGGTCGTCAAGGCCGATGGCTACGGCCATGGCGCCCGTCCCGTCGCCGAGGCGGCGATCGCAGCGGGGGCCTGGGGGCTGGCCGTCGTCACCCTGGCCGAAGCGGCCGAGGTCCGTGACCTGCTGCCGGCCGAGCGGATCCTGGTCCTCGGGCCGCTCCTGGTCGAGGACGCGGTCGAGGCGGCCGCCAGCGGCCACGCCCTCGGCTGCTCTTCGCTCGAGCTGGCGCAGGCGTTGGCGGCGGCGGCGGGCGGCCGGCGGGTGCCGATCCACTTGAAGGTCGACACCGGTCTTGGCCGCTACGGCGCTCAGCCGGCGGAGTTCGCGGAGATCGCCCGCTGGGTCGAGAGCAGCCCCGCCCTGGAGCTGGCGGGGACCTGGAGCCACCTGGCGACCGCCGACTCCGATCCCGACTACGCCGGTCGCCAGCTCGACCGCTTCCGGGCCGCGACCGAGGGCCTGCCGGGCCTCCACCACCTGGCCGGTTCGGGTGCCCTCCTCCACCGGGAGATGGCGTTTGACGCCGTCCGGGTCGGGATCGCCATGTACGGCTGCGAGGACCCCGCGCTCGCACCGGTGCTCCGGCTCCGGGCCCGCCTGGCGCAGCTCAAGACGGTTGCCGCGGGCGAGCCCATCGGCTACGGGCGGACCTGGACGGCGCCTGCCCCGGCGCGGATCGCCACCGTCAGCATCGGCTACGCCGACGGCGTCCACCGGGTCCGCTCCAACCGCGGCGAGGTGCTCGTCCGAGGCCGCCGGGTTCCCCTCGTGGGGCGGGTCAGCATGGACTCGATCACTCTCGACGTTTCGGGTGTGCCCGAGGTCGAGGTCGGCGACCCGGCGACCCTGATCGGCGCCGACGGGGAGGAGAGGATCCGTGCCGAGGAGGTCGGCGCCTGGTCGGAGACGATCAGCTACGAGGTGCTGACTGCGATCGGCCGCCGCGTCGAGCGCGTCTACCTCGGGAGGCAGCCGGGAGGCGACCTCTAGACTGAAAGGCCGTGGCTGAGGAGAAGGGCGTACCGACAGAGTTCAGCGAGGAGGCGATCGGCCACCTCGACGCGCTCTACCGCGGCGCCCTGCGCCTGACACGTGATCCCGATCGGGCCCAGGACCTGGTCCAGGACGCCTACGCCCGCGCCCTCCGCTATCAGCACTCCTACCAGGCCGGCACCAACATGAAGGCGTGGCTCTTCGCGATCATGCGCAATCTCTACTGGGACCGGTTCCAGAAGGCGAACCGGGAAGCGGTGAGCATCGACGACATCGGCGAGTTCGCCCTCTACGACCAGATGCGCGACGACCTCGGTGAGGGGCCCGAGACGGAGGTTCTCGACCGGATCGCCCGCAGCGAGGTGGTGGACGCGATCGAAAAGCTGAACCCTCTCCACCGCGAGGTCGTGCTCCTGGTCGACGTCGAAGGCTTCGCTTACAAGGACGCGGCGAAGATCCTCGAGGTTCCCATCGGCACCGTCATGTCGCGCCTTCATCGCGCCCGCCAGCAGCTTCAAAAAGACCTCTTCGATTACGCCGTGGAATCGGGTATCGTCGGCAGGGGTTTGAATAGCCGTCCCTGAGATGTACGACTGCGAAGACTGCGTCCGCCGCCTCGACCAGCTGGTCGACAAGGAGCTCAGCGGCCCCGAGGTCGAGGAGGTCCACGTCCACCTCGGTGCCTGCGGCGACTGCACCCGGCGCTACCGCTTCCAGGAGGAGCTGAAGAGGCTGATCAAGGTGTCCAGCTCAGAGCGGGCGCCAGACGCCCTCCGCGAGCGCCTCCGGGAGCAGCTCCAGGCGTAGCCCGGGCCCATCCTGTCGGCCCCGCCGGCGCGGAATGTTTCCCATTGTTACCTCGGTTGCGTATTGATGGGTAGGCAGTCCGCCAAAGTAGGGGGTTTTCGGGGACCTTGTTCGATGACGCCAATCGGGCCATCTGGGATGCGTACGGGCGCGCCGCGCAGCGCCAGGCCGACCTCCAGCGCTTTCCGGCGCTGATCCAAGCGATCGACGAGCTGCTCTTCGAGCTCGAGGAGCTCAATCTGAGCGGGGTCGACCGGGTGCCGACACTGCTCCGCGAGAAGTCGTCCGTGATCCTCGGCCTGGTGCCGGTCGAGGACCCCACCGAATTCCGGGTCCGCCACCGTGTCAGCGCGATGATGGACACCCTCTTCCGAGCCCAGGAGCTGGTCTTCCGAGCCAAGGATCCGACCCGCCCTCCGCTCGAGGAAGACGGCGACGTGGAGCGCACGGCCTAGCTCGCCCGAGCAGCTCGTTACCCGGGTCTGGTGGCGCGCGTCACCTCCCTCAATCAACGCCCTGTGGCGTGAAAGAGGAGTGCAACGAGTGCGATGAGAGAGAAGACCCTGGCCGGATTGTTCATCGGTGCCCTTGCGATCGCCCTCGTCGCCGCCTGCGGAAGCGGCAGCACGGGGTCGAACCGGGCCCTGGGGGTGCCGGGGGCTCCCCCGTACGGCGCCAAGACGGGGGGCGGAGCCGCCACCGTCAGCGGCCCGCAGGACGCGGTGGCGACGCTCCCGAACCCGGGCAGCGTGGTCCCGCCGATCGGCGAGGGCCCGCGCGTCATCCGTACCGCCCAGATCGCCGTCGAAGTGCGCAACGGGGCCTTCGACACCACCGTCGACAAGCTCTTCGCGCTCTCGACCAGCCTCGGTGGGTACATCTCGGGCTCTGTCGCCAACGCTGACAGCGGCTCGCTGCGGACCGGCACGATCACCTTCCAGGTGCCAACCGACAAGTTCAGCGAGGCCGTCAGCGACGTGCGCGCGCTGGGGACGGTCCAGAACCTGGCCATCGGTGGCCAGGACGTCAGCGCCCAGTATGTCGACCTCCAGGCCCGCCTCAAGAACGCCGAGGCCCAGCGCGACGCCATGCTCGCCCTTCTCCAGCAGGCGAGGACGGTGAGCGACATCATCGCGGTCCAAACCCAGCTCGGCCAGATCACCGCCTCGATCGAGCAGCTGAAAGGCCAGATCTCCTATTACGACCATGCCACCTCCTTCTCGACGATCTCAGTGAGCGTCCACGAGGCCGCCGTCGCCCTCAAGCCGGTCACCGACGACTGGGGTTTCGCCGCGGCGATCAGCCAGGGACTGCACGGCTTTGTCGGCACGCTCGACTACATCCTGGTCGGCGTCGGCTACGTCGGGCCGGTCCTGCTCCTGGTGGTCCTCGGCCTCGTGGCTTTCAGGCTCCGGCGCCGGTTCGCGCTGTAAGTTGGGGGCGTGCTGGAAGCGGCGCGCCTCTACGCTATAACGCCTGACGCGGAGCCCGACATCGTGGTCGGGCTGGTCGGCGCCGTCCTTCGGGGCGGCGCCGATGTCGTCCAGCTCCGCCACAAGACGCTCGCCCGCGGTCGCCTGCTCCTGCTGGCCCGGGAGCTGGCCTCGCTGGTGCACGCGGCAGGCGCGATCTTCATCGTCAACGACCACCTCGACATCGCGCTGCTGGCCGGCGCCGACGGTGCCCATCTCGGCGCCGGCGATCTCCCGGTCGAGGCCGCCCGCCGGGTGGCGGGCGCGCGCTTCCTGCTCGGAGCCTCGGCCAACACACCCTCGCTCGCCCGCGCCGCGGTCGCGGCGGGCGCCGACTACCTGGGTGCCGGTCCGGCGTTCGCGACCGCGATCAAGCCCGGAAAGGCGGTGATCGGGCCGGCTGGGGTCGCGCTCGTGGCGGGAGCCGTCAGGGTGCCGGTCTTCGCGATCGGCGGGGTCGGACCGGGCAACGTCAGCGAGCTGGTCGCGGCCGGCATCCGGCGCGCCTGCGTCATCCGCGGCCTCGCCGAGGCCGCCGACCCGGAGGCGGCCGCCCGGCTCCTCAAGTCGGCGCTGGCGGCGTGAGGCTCGACCAGCTCGGGGAGGACGAGCTCGTCCGCCGGCTGCTGCCTTTCCTCCTGACCGACAGAATCGAGGTCGCCGCCGGTGAGGACGACGCGGCCGTCTTCGCCGAGGGAGACGGTTACACCGTCGTCAGCTGCGACGCCAGCGTCGAGGGCATTCACTTCGACCTCGGCTGGATGAGCCCCGAGGATGCCGGCTGGCGCGCGCTCGCGCTCGCCCTCGGCGACCTCGCCGCGAAAGGCGCCACGCCCACCTACGGCGTCGCCGTGGTGGCCCTCCCCGGAGATTGGGAGGCCGAGTCCGCGGTCGGCCTCTACCGCGGGATGGCCGAGCTGGGCCGAAAGACAGGCCTGGCCCTGATCGGCGGCGATACCAGCGCCACCAGCGGACCGGCCATGCTGGCGCTCACCGTCCTCGGCCGTACCGCCACCCGCCCCCTCGCGCGTTCCGAGGCGCAGCCGGGCTGGGCGGTGGGGGTGACCGGCCCGCTCGGCGCGGCCGCGGTGGCGCTCCGGTCGCATCGCGCGCTGCGGCTGAACCCGCTGCTCGGCCTCGGCCGCCGTCTCAATCAGGCCGGCCTCTGCTGCGGCGACATCAGCGACGGGCTGGTGCGCGAAATGGAGAAGTTCGCCGCCTACTCGGGGGCCGGCTGCGAGCTCCGGCTGAGCCGCATCCCGCGGGCGCCGGGAGCCGGCGCCCTGGATGCGGTCGCCAGCGGGGAGGAGGCGCAGCTCGTCTGCGCGGGCCCCGAGGAGGTGCTGCGCGAGCTCGGCCTGCACGTCGTGGGCAGGCTCACCGAGGAGCCCGCCGTCCGCGTCCTCGACGACGCCGGCCGGCAGATCGAGATCGAATACCGCGGTTATCGCCACTTTGCCTGAGCTACGCACCGGCTCGGCGGAGGAGACTGAGGCCGTCGCGGAGGAGATGGCGGCGCGGCTCGAGCCGGGCGACCTGCTGCTCCTCGCGGGCGAGCTGGGCGCCGGAAAGACAACCTTCGTCCGCGGCCTCGCGCGCGGCCTGGGCAGCTCGGCCCCCGTCCAGAGCCCGACCTTCCAGCTGGTCCGGGTCTACCCGGGGCGGATCCAGCTGGCCCACCTCGACCTCTACCGGCTCGAGAGCGGCGCCGAACTGGGTGACCTCGGGCTGGAGGAGCTGCTCGAGGACGGCGTGGTCGCCGTCGAGTGGGGAGACCGGCTCCGCCTGGAGCATTCGCGGACCACCCGGATCCACTTCACCGCGCCGTCCCCGGACGAGCGCGTGATCACCTACTGAACGAGAATGCTGCTCGCGATCGACACCTCTTCCGCCCGGAGCGGACTCGCGCTGGTTGACGGAGACCGGGTCATCGCCGAGTCGGTCAGGCCCGCCAGCCGGGAGTTCGACGTCGCCGCCGAGGTGGCGCGCCTGGTCCCCGACCTGGGGGACGTCAGCGCGGTGCTGGTAGCCCTCGGACCGGGCTCCTTCACCGGGCTTCGGCAGGGGATCGCCTTTGGCATCGGCCTCGCCCTGAGCCTGGGGGTTCCCCTGCTCGGCCTGGGAACCCTGGACCTGGCAGCGGCGCGCGCCCGCGAGCCGGCCGTCGCGGTCTCCGAGGCAGGCCGCGGCCGGGTCTACTTCCAGGCCCCCGACGGCCGCCGCGGTGTCGCCGAGGTCGCCGCGGTGCCGCGGGAGTGGCCCGCTGTCGGCTGGCTCCGGACGGCAGGCCTGGACCTTCTGCCCGACTCGCGCCAGCGCAGCTTCGGGGAGGGGGTGATCGTCGCGCGGAGCCTGGCGAAGGAGGTTAGCTATGGTACGGTCAAGCCGGACTACATGAGGCAGTTCGGGGAGCTGGTCTGAATTGGTTCAGCTGCGCCAGCAACTGGGCATCGAGCCGATGCGGGACGGCGACGTCCCGACCGTGCAGGAGATCGAGAAGGAGATCTTCTCGACGCCCTGGCCGCGCAACGCCTATTACCGCGAGCTGGCCAGCCGCAACACCGCCCACTACATCGTGCTCCGGCGCGACGCCGAGATCATCGGCTACGGCGGGATGTGGCGGATGTACGACGAGGCGCACGTCACCACCATCGGTGTCCGCCGCGACCAGCAGCGCGGTGGCTACGGGCGGATCGTCTTCGCGGCGCTGGTCCAGGCGGCCTACGACCTCGGCGCCAAGTGGGTCACGCTCGAGGTTCGGACCAGCAACGACAATGCCCAGCGGATGTACGAGAACTTCGGTTTCAAGGTGATCGGCCGCCGGCGTGGCTACTACACCGACAACGGCGAGGACGCGATCGTGATGTGGTCGGACTCGATCTACTCGCCCCGTTTCCGAAAGGCGTACGAGGAGAACCTGGCCCGGATCGACAGCGAGGTCGCGGGTCTCCGCCGCGAGCCGCCGCTGGCGGGCCGCTGAGCCTCACCCTCGGCATCGAGACAAGCTGCGACGAGACCTCGGTCGCAGTCGTCGAGGACGGCCGCCGCCAGCTCGCCAACCTGGTCCACAGCCAGGTCGCGCTCCACTCCTCCTTCGGCGGCGTGGTGCCCGAGCTGGCGGCGCGCGCCCACCTCGAAAAGCTGCCGTCGCTGGTCACCGCCGCGCTGGCGGAGGCGGGGGTCGAGCCGGGCCAGCTCGAACGCGTCGGCGTGACCCGCGGGCCCGGCCTCGTCGGGTGCCTGCTGATCGGCGTCGGGATGGCGCGCGGGCTGGCCGCCGGCTGGCAGCGGCCGGTTGCGGGCGTCAATCATCTCTGGGGCCACATCTACGCCGCGCTGCTGACCGAACCGTCGCTGGAGCCGCCGCTGCTGGCGCTGGTGGTGAGCGGCGCCCATTCCGACCTGGTCTGGATGCGCGGCCATGGCAGCTTCGAGGTGCTCGGTCGGACGCGGGACGACGCCGCCGGCGAGGCGTTCGACAAGGCCGCCCGCATGCTCGGGCTCGGCTACCCGGGGGGGCCGGCCCTCGACCGCCTCGCGCGAGGTGGCGACGCCGGCCGGCAGCGGCTACCCCAGCCCTCGCTACCGGGCCTCGAGTACAGCTTCAGCGGTCTCAAGACGGCCCTCCTCTACCGGCTGCGTGACCTCGGCGAGGCGGTGACGGACGAGGATCGCCGTGACCTCGCCGCCGCTTTCGAGCGCTCAGTGGTGGAATCCCTGCTCCAAAAGCTTTCCCGGGCGCTTGCCGAGCGCGAGGTGGCCGAGGTCGTCGTCTGTGGCGGCGTCGCCGCCAACACCCTGCTTCGGCGCCGGGCGGCCGAGGTGGTTGCGGCAACCGGCGCCCGTCTCACCATCCCGCCACTCACCCTCTGCACCGACAACGGTGCCATGATCGCCGCCGCCGCGCACCACGCGCCCCGCGCTGAGCTGGAGGTCGACCCCGGGTTGGGCTGGTGAAAGGCTGGACGATCGTCTTTCGGGGCCCCGACTACGCGGCCGGCGTGGTCCTCGCCTCGCTCCAGGCGGCGGGCTTCCGGGCTGAGGTGATGACCGACACCGGCCACGTCTGGCCCGGGCTGGCCGCAGAGGAGAGCCGCGTCTTCGTGCTTGAGGAGCAGGCTGCGGAGGCTCTCCGGATGATCGAAGCCGAGTTTCCCGAGGAGCCGCCCGCCTCGGGTTGAAATCTCCACCCGATCTTCCCTATAGTTAGCACTCGCTAGCAGAGAGTGCTAACACTCGGCGACACCGAGTGCCAAAAATCCTAAACAGGAGGATCGCAAATGAATCTCAGGCCTCTGGGCGACCGGGTGGTCGTAAAGCCGGTCGAGCGGGAAGAGCGGACCAAGAGCGGCATCGTGCTGCCGGACACCGCCAAGGAGAAGCCCCAGGAGGGAATCGTCGAGGCCGCCGGCAGCGGGCGCATCCTCGACAACGGGACCAAGATCCCGATGGAGCTGAAGGTGGGGGACAAGGTCCTCTACGCGAAGTACGCCGGGAACGAGTTCAAGGTCGAGGAGATCGACTACCTGATCATCAGCGAGAAGGACGTCCTCGCCATCGTCGCCAGCAACGGCAAGTCCAAGAAGTAATCACCGCAAGCCAAGTTCCAATTAGGGGGAATCAGATATGGCGAAGGCAGTAGCCTTTGACGTCGAAGCGCGTCAGGGCCTCAAGAAGGGGATCGACACGGTCGCGCAGGCCGTCCGCATCACCCTCGGGCCCAAGGGCCGCAACGTCGTCCTCGAGAAGAAGTTCGGCGCGCCGACCGTCACCAACGACGGCGTGACAATCGTCCGCGAGATCGAGCTCAAGGATCCCTGGGAGAACACCGGCGCCCAGCTCCTGCGTGAGGTCGCCACCAAGACGAACGACGTCGCCGGCGACGGCACCACCACTGCCACCATCCTCGCCCAGACGATGATCGGCGAGGGCTTCCGCAACGTCGCCGCGGGCGCCAACCCGATGGGCATCAAGATCGGCATCGAGAAGGCCGTCGAGGCCGTCGTCGCCGAGATCAAGAAGCTCTCCGTACCCGTCAAGGGCCACGAGGATGTCGCCCACGTGGCGGCCATCTCGTCCCAGGACGCCAAGATCGGCGAGCTGATCGCCGAGGCGATGGACAAGGTCGGCAAGGACGGAGTCATCACGGTCGAGGACTCGCAGGGCATCGGCACCGAGCTCGAGGTCGTCGAGGGAATGCAGTTCGACCGGGGCTACACCTCGCCCTACTTCGTCACCAACCCGGATCGGATGGAGGCCGTTCTCGAAGATCCCTTCATCCTCATCACCGACCGCAAGATCTCGGCGATCCAGGATCTGCTGCCGGTGCTCGAGCGCGTCGTCCAGCAGGGCCGGCCGCTCCTCATCGTTGCGGAAGACGTGGAGGGCGAGGCGCAGGCCACCCTGATCGTCAACAAGCTCCGCGGCACCTTCACCGCCGTCGCCGTCAAGGCGCCTGGCTTCGGCGACCGCCGCAAGGCGATGCTGGAGGACATGGCAATCCTCACGGGCGGCCAGGTCATCAGCGAGGACCTCGGCCTGAAGCTCGACCAGACCAAGATCGAGCAGCTCGGTCGGGCCCGCCGGGTCACCGTCAACAAGGACGACACCACGATCGTCGAGGGTGCCGGCAAGGCGGCGGACATCCAGGGCCGGATCAAGGCCATCAAGGCCCAGGTCGAGGAGACCACCTCCGACTTCGACCGCGAGAAGCTCCAGGAGCGCCTGGCCAAGCTCTCCGGCGGCGTCGCCGTGATCAAGGTCGGCGCGGCGACCGAGGTCGAGCAGAAGGAGAAGAAGCACCGCATCGAGGACGCGCTGAGCG
>DAIRGV010000086.1:0-4998 GCA_036794405.1 Candidatus Dormiibacterota bacterium | reverse complement strand
ACCCTCCGAGTTCAGGGCGCTCGAAATGGCCCTTTCTCGGCCGGATCTCTAGCAGGCCCGTGTGTGGCGGCGCTGCTGGCGGCCGCTCACGTAGTCGACCAGGACGTACTCGCCCAGCCGCTCGGGCTGGACGAAGAAGGCGCGGCCCTTGTTGAGCTTGGTCACCCGGTTGATGAACTCGGTCAGGTAGGGGCCCCGCTCGAGCATGAAGGTGTTGATGACGATCCGGTCCCGCGTGCAGCGTTGGACCTCTTTCAGCGTCTCCTGGATGGTGCGGAAGGTCGGCGGGTAGGCGAAGTAGACGCGCCCGTTGTCGAGGTGGGCGGTCGGCTCACCGTCGGTGACCATGATGATCTGCTTGTTTCCGCGATGGCGGGAGAGCAGTGACCGCGCGAGCTGGAACCCGTGCTGCATGTTGGTGCCGTAGACATAGTCGTTGAGCGTGATCTGGGCCAGGGCATCCGGCTTCAGCTCCACCGCCTGGTTCGAGAAACCGACGATGTAGAGCTTGTCGCGCGGATACTGGGCGCGGATCAGCGCATCGAGCGCCATCGCCACCTTCTTGGCGGCGAGAAAGCAGCCGCGGAGAAACATCGAGCGGCTCATGTCGACCATCAGCACGGTGCAGGCCTGGGAGGAATGGTCGGTCTTGCGGACGACGAAGTCGGCCGCGTCCACCTTCAGCGGCAGGCCGCGGCCCTCGCGTTCGAGCGAGTTGAAGAGCGTCTCCTTCATGTCGATCAGGAAGGGATCCCCGTACTCATAGTCCTTGAGGTCGTCGCCCGCCTCGTTGCCGACCCCGGTCTGGAAGATCCGATGCTGCCCGACCTGGCTCTTGCGGAGCCGCTCGAAGATGTCCTTGAGAGCGTTCTTGCCGATCTGCCGCATGCCCTTCGGCGTCAGCTCGAGGCCGCGGCCCCGGCGCTCGACGAAGCCTGCCTTCTCGAGCAGCTCGCTGACCTGGCGAAGCTGGTTGAGCGAGTTGCGGGCCTGCGGACCGAGCAGCTCACCGGCCAGACCGCGGTCGACATCGTCGAGGCGGAAGGAGCCGCGCTCGAGCTGCGACTCGAGCCGGTCGATCCCCTGCAGGCGGTCCATCAGCCCCATCGCCTGCTGGAGGCTCGTCGGCTCCTCGCCGAAGAAGGGATAGCGCTCGGAGAGCTCCGAGGGAGGCATCATCGCCTCCATCAGGGCGCCCAGCTTGGCCAGCTCGAGCCGGAGCGAGTCGTCCTGCAGGAGCTCGTCCATCATCCGCATCAGCTCCTCCCGCGCCTCGGGCGACATCGAGCGGAGGAGTGACTGCATCTGGGCCATCTGCCGCTGCAGGTGCTCGAGCAGCTGGTCCAGGTTCTCGATCCCGGGCGGGAACATCTGCCCGAAGCGGTCCATGAACGACTCGAAGTCGGGGTTGGCCCCATTGGCTCGGTCCTGCAGCATCTGGTTCAGGGCCCTGACCATCTCCTTCACCCCGGAGAGATCCTCGGAGGTCATCTTGCCGATCGACTGCTTCATGCCCTGGAACGTCTGGTCGAGAACCTGCTGCTGCAGCTTGCGCAGCAGCTGATCGAACTTCTCCCGCGCCTCGGGGACCATGAACTCGTAGTTCTTGAGAGCCTTGACCCGCCCGCCGAGGTCGTCCGGCACCCGGTCGAGCTGGTCGCGCCGCTGCTGGGCCAGCTTCTGGAGCAGATTCCGCTCCGGTCCGTCCGAGCGCTGGGCCTGCTCGAGCCGATCCTTGAGGCCCTGGCGCTCGGTGTCGATCACCTCCTGCAGCTGCTCCTTCAGGTCGTCGACCACGCTGTCGAGGTCGTAGCGCGCCAGCTCCTGCTCCCGGAGGTCCTGCAGCTGCTTGGTCAGGTCGTCGAGGCCCTGTATCTCGGGCGAGCCCCAGCGGTAGAGCCGCTGGAGGGCACCGTTCAAATCTCCGTGCGACATCAGGTCGTCGGAGATCGACTCCAGGACCGTGTCGGCATCGAGCGGAAAGGGCTGCTGGGTCCCGTCCCAGGCGCTGTACCGGTACTTCATCTCGGGCTGCGTGTAAGCGACATTACACCGACTCGTCGGCGTTGAGGACGGCCGACTCCGGGCTCGTCACGCCCGGCATCCCCCAGGTACCGGAGCGGAGGAACTCGATGAAGCCGGCCACCGGGCTGGCGAGGCGATTGCGCTTCAGGTGCACGATGTTCCACCGCCGGTGGATCGGAAAGCCCTCCACATCCAGCAGCGCGAGCTTGCCGGCCGTCTCCTCCAGCCCGATCGCGTAGCGGGAGAGAATCGCCAGCCCGAGCCCGCTCTCAACGCCGTGCTTGATCGCTCCGTTGGAGCCGAGCTCCATCCCCACCTGGAGGCGGACGTTGACCAGGCGGGCGGCTTTGTCGACCGCGAAGCGGGTGCCGGAACCCTCCTCTCGCATCAGGAAGGGCTCGTCGCGGAGATCGCGCAGGCTCAGGTTGCGCCGCTTCGCCAGCGGGTGGCCCTGGGGCGCTATCACAACCAGCTCGTCGGAGATGAAGGGCAGGACGACGAGGTCGGGGTCCTTCAGCGGGGGACCGACGACGGCGAGGTCGAGCTCGTTCTTCAGCACCTTCTCCTGGATCGCCCCGCGGGCGCCGATCTCGAGGCTGATGGCAAGGCCGGGGTGCAGCTTCTTGAATGCGCCCAGCGCCGCCGGGATGACGTAGATGCCAACCGTGGTGCTGGCGCCGACCTTCAGGCTGCCCCGCTCCAGTCCCTGCAGCTCCTCCAGGGCCTGGCCCGCCTCGTCGATCACGTTCAGGGTCTGCCGAACGTAGCCGTAGAGGAGGTGCCCGGCCTGGGTGAGCGCGACGTGCTTGCCGAGGCGATCGAGGAGGTCCATCCGGACGTTCCGCTCCAGCTCCTTGACCTGGTAGGAGACGCTCGGCTGGCTCAGCCGGAGCTCGAGCGCGGCCGCGCTGAAGCTCAGGTTGTCGGCGACGGCCTTGAAGACCCGGAGCTGGTGAAGGGTGATGCTCCGTTCCAGAGCCAGCGGCGCCGTCCGGTTCAGCCGGCCCACCGGACTGCGATCCCGATAATGGGTGGGCATGGCGGAGCGCAAACCGAAAGCAGCATTGAGTGCTGTCAAGCGTACCCGCCGGCCGGTCGCCAACCTCGCGGCGCCCGAGCTCAACCGGGCCACGGTCTCCGAACAGAAGATCAACCAGTTCCGCAAGCGCCGCTACGAGGCGATCCAGGCCGGCGGCGAGCCGAAGGGGCGCCTTTCCGCCCGCGCCCGGATCGACCTCCTCCTCGACCGCGGCTCCTTCGTCGAGCTCGACCTCTACGCGAAGTCGCGCGCCACGGGTTTCGGGATGGAGGAGAAGCGCTTCTCCGGCGACGGTGTGGTGGCCGGCTTCGGCACCGTCGATGGCCGCTCCCTCGCCGTCTACGCCTACGACGCGACCGTCCTCGGCGGGTCGCTGGGCGAGGTCACCGCGGCCAAGATCGTCAAGGTGCAGGAGCTGGCGCTCCGCGACCGGGTGCCGATCGTCGGCATCAACGACTCCGGCGGGGCCCGCATCCAGGAGGGCGTCGCCGCCCTGGCCGGCTACGCCGACATCTTCTTCCGCAACGTCCGCGCGTCGGGCGTCGTGCCCCAGATCTCCGTCATCGCGGGTCCCGCGACCGGCGGCGCGGTCTACTCGCCGGCGATCACCGACTTCATCTTCATGGTCCGCGGCGTCGGTCACATGTTCATCACCGGCCCGGAGGTGGTCCGCGTCACGACGGGGGAGAACGTCACCTTCGACGAGCTCGGCGGAGCCGAGGTCCACGGGACGCGCTCGGGCGTGGCGCATTTCATGTCGGCGAGCGAGCGGGACTGCTTCCGGGACGTGCGGCGGCTGCTCTCCTATCTCCCGGCGCACTCCGGCGAGAGGCCGCCCCACCACCCCACGACCGACGACCCGGAGCGGGCCGACCCCGAGCTCCAAACGATCATCCCCAGCTCGCCCAACCTTCCCTACGACATGCGGGAGGTGATCACCCGCATCCTCGACAACCGCGAGTTCATGGAGGTGCAGCCCTTCTTCGCCCAGAACATGGTGATCGGGCTGGGCCGCCTCAACGGCCATGTCGTGGGCGTCGTCGGCAACCAGCCAAAGGTCCTCGCCGGTGCGATCGACATCGACGCGTCGGTGAAGTCGGCGCGCTTCATCCGGTTCTGCGATGCCTTCGGGATCCCGCTCATCTCCTTCGTGGACGTCCCCGGGTACCTGCCCGGCACCGCGCAGGAATACGGCGGTGTCATCCGCCACGGCGCCAAGCTGCTCTACGCCTACGCCGAGGCGACGGTACCCAAGCTGACCGTGATCACGAGGAAGGACTACGGCGGCGCCTACTGCGTCATGTCGTCGAAACAGCTGGGTGCGGACCTCAACCTCGCCTGGCCCACGGCGGAGATCGCGGTGATGGGTCCGGAGGCGGCCGTCAACATCATCTACAAGCGCGACCTCGCCGCCGCGGCGGATCCCGCCCAGAAGCGCAAGGAGCTGGTCGCTGACTACGTCGAACGCTTCGCAAACCCGTACGTCGCCGCCGAGCGCGGCTACATCGACGACGTCTGCGAGCCGCGGGAGACGCGCCGCCTGCTGGTCCGCGGCCTCGAGCTGTGCCTCAACAAGCGGGTCGAGCCGCCGCTCCGCAAGCACGGCAACATCCCGCTCTGACGTCGGCGGGGAGTGCGATTCGCCGGCGGATCGCAGCCACCGGCCCGCGTCACCTCAGGTGACGGCCGCGGCCTGCTTCTTCGGGCCCCGCGCGCGGCGCAGCCGCTCGAGCTTCCTGACGTAATCGTCAACCGTCACCACGAACTCGGCGTGCGACCAGGTCAGGGGCGCGACCGATAGCGGCACTCCGCTGTTGGGGTCGACCTGCTCGGAGAGCATCCCCGCCTCAGTCTTGTGTGCTACGACCCAATCGATGATACTGGTTCTCCACAACTCTCAGGTTCGAGTGTGATCGGGGTTGAGGATGCCGTGG
>DAIRGV010000085.1:0-5209 GCA_036794405.1 Candidatus Dormiibacterota bacterium | reverse complement strand
ACCGTTCCGACCCAGTCCAGGGCTGCCGCTCCCGCGTCAGCCTGACCGCCAACGGACCAAGGCGGCGCCGCGCCAGCGGCGCCGCCTTTGGCGTATCAGCCGGTGTCTGACGGTTCAGGGGCTTCCGAGATACGCTCACGACATGAGCGCTCTCGAGAAAAAGACGCTGAACGGGCCGCCGGCGGAGCAAGAGCTGGCCAGGATCGACGCCTACTGGCGCGCGGCGAATTACCTATCGGTAGGCCAGATCTACCTTCTCGACAACCCCCTCCTGCGTGAGCCACTCCGGCCCGAGCACGTCAAGCCGCGGCTGCTCGGCCATTGGGGGACGACTCCGGGCCTCAACTTCATCTACGCCCATATGAACCGGGTCATCCGGTCACGCGACCTCAATGCCATATACGTGACCGGGCCGGGCCATGGTGGCCCAGGAGTGGTGGCCAACACCTACCTCGAGGGCACCTATAGCGAGCTCTATCCTGATGTCAGCCTGGACGAGGCCGGGATGCTGAGGCTCTTCCGGCAGTTCTCATTTCCTGGCGGCATCCCCAGCCATGCAGCGCCGGAGACTCCGGGATCGATCCACGAGGGAGGGGAGCTTGGCTACTCCCTGCTCCACGCCTATGGAGCGGCCTTCGACAACCCCGACCTCTTCGTGTGCTGCGTGGTCGGCGACGGCGAGGCGGAGACCGGCGCGCTCGCCGCCGGCTGGCACTCGAACAAGTTCCTCAACCCGGTCCGCGACGGTGCCGTGCTGCCGGTGCTGCATCTCAACGGCTACAAGATCGCCAATCCCACCGTGCTGGCGCGCATTCCCGAGGACGAGCTGGCCGGGCTCCTCAAGGGCTATGGTCACGATCCGTACTTCGTGGCCGGCGACGACCCCATGACGATGCATGGGCTGATGGCCGAGACCATGGATCGGGCGGTCGACCAGATCCAGCAGATCCAACACGAGTCGCGCAGCCAGGGCTTCTCGACGCGGCCCCGCTGGCCCGTGATCGTGCTTCGTACCCCCAAAGGCTGGACCGGGCCTAAAGAGGTCGACGGCCTCCCGATGGAGGGCAGCTTCCGCTCCCACCAGGTCCCGCTGGCGGATGTTCGCAACCACCCGGAGCGAATTCGCCAGCTGGAGGGCTGGATGCGCAGCTACCGGCCGGAGGAGCTCTTCGACGAGCGCGGCGCCCCCCGCCCCGAGCTGCGCGACCTACCCCCGCGCGGGGCGCACCGCATGAGCGCCAACCCGCACTCCAACGGGGGCGCGCTGCTGCGTGATCTGGTGCTGCCGGACTTCCGGGACTACGGCGTCGCCGTGGATTCACCGGCGACAAAGGGGCACGAGCCGACCCGCGTCCTGGGCGCGATGCTGCGCGATGTGGTGCTCCTGAACCAGGAGAGCCGGAACTTCCGAATCTTCGGCCCCGACGAGACCGCTTCCAACCGGCTCTCGGCGGTCTTCGAAGCCACTGATCGGGTGTGGACCGCGGAGATCCTGCCCACTGACGATCACCTCTCGCCTGATGGCCGGGTGATGGAGATCCTCAACGAGCAGATGTGCCAGGGGTGGCTCGAGGGCTACCTGCTGACCGGGCGCCACGGCTTCTTCTCCTGCTATGAGGCCTTCATCCACATCGTTGACTCGATGTTCAACCAGCACGCCAAGTGGCTGAAGGTCACCCGGCAGATCCCCTGGCGCCGCCCAATCGCCTCGCTCAATTACCTGCTCACGTCCCACGTCTGGCGGCAGGACCACAACGGCTTCTCTCATCAGGATCCCGGCTTCATCGACCACGTCGTCAACAAGAAAGCTGAGGTGGTGCGGGTCTACCTTCCGCCTGACACCAATACCCTCCTGGCAGTCGCCGACCACTGCCTGCGCAGCCGCCATTACGTCAACGTCATCGTCGCCGGCAAGCAGCCGTGCCTCGACTACCTGGACATCGACGCGGCCGCGGCCCACTGTGCCCGCGGGGTGGGGGTGTGGGAATGGGCGAGCAGCGACCGGGGCCTTGAGCCCGACGTCGTCCTGGCCTGCGCCGGGGACGTCCCCACGATGGAGACGCTGGCGGCCGCTGACCTCCTGCGGCAGCACCTGCCTGACCTGCGCGTCCGGGTCGTCAACGTCGTCGACCTGATGCGGCTGTTGCCAGCGACGGAGCACCCCCACGGCCTACCCGACGCCGACTTCGACGCCATCTTCACCACGGACCGGCCGATCATCTTCGCCTACCACGGCTACCCCTGGCTGATCCACCGCCTCAGCTACCGGCGGACCAACCACCACAATCTCCACGTCCGGGGCTACAAGGAGGAGGGGACGACCACGACTCCCTTCGACATGGTCATGCTCAACGACCTCGACCGCTTCCACCTGGCGATGGACGTGATCGACCGCGTACCCGGCCTGGACGAGCGCGCCGCCGGGCTTCGCCAGGAGATCGCGGACCGGCGCGTCACCGCCAGAGCCTATACGCGTGAGTTCGGTGACGACCCGCCCGAGATCCGGGAGTGGGTCTGGCCTCACTGACCCAAACATAGCGGCCCCCTTTTCAGCCCGGTCGTCGCGGGACCTTCGGCCCTGTCCGGTTTCCCAAGCGAGGGGCACCATCGAGATGGGCACGAGACGAGTCGTTCAAGGAGAAATCGGATGCGAGTCCTAACAAGGCGAGGCCCCTTTTTGGATGCGGTTGCGGTCGACCCGCTGAAGGGTCCGATGACGGTTCACGTGGATCTCCGCGGCTTGTCCAATCCGGAGCCCGTTCTGGCGTTGGCAGAGGAGGCCGCCCGGCTCGCGCCGGGAGAACAACTTGAGGTGGTCACTGATGACCCCTGCGCCAGTTCGGACTTCCTGCGCTGGCTCGCCGGGACCGACATCGAATTGGTAGAGGTTGGATGCTTGCCCGAAATGGCGACCGGGTACCTGTTTCGGCGTCCCCCGATCGCGAGGCGCCGTCACCTGTCGCGTCATACACCAGCGATCCCTCGGCGGCCCGACCAATCGCCTGGCGCGAAGGGGAAGTAGCGCACCGGGTTCGGACAACCGACCCGATCGCGGCGTGAGGTGCCGCAGATGGCGGCGAGCATGACCGTCTATCTGTTCGGATCTCGCGTTCAAGGTGACGCTCGTCTCATCGGATGAGGGGGCCCGCCGAGTTCGCCCACCGGGTTGCCGATCTGGCCGTGGCCGCCAGGGCCGCGGAGGCGCTGGTCGCCTGAGGTAGTGAGGATGTTCCTGCGGTACTTCGCAGAACTCGAGCACTCCGCGCAGGATGTGGTGGAGGCGCTCCTCACCGCGCCCAACGAGTGGTTGGCCGACGTCGCACAAGACAGCCTGGGGTCGGGGGCGCGGCTGTCTGCCGATGTGGGGCTCAACCTGGGACGCCATCGTGTTCAGCGCCACGTGGACGTTTCGCTCGGTTCCCCGCTCGAGCTGACACGTGCAACGATTATTCCGGTCCAGTGGGTGGACCACTCCCGTGCCGCGTTGTTCCCGCGGCTCGAGGCCGACCTGGAGATAGCGAGCCTGGGGCCACGCCGCAGCCAGCTGTCCACTAATGTTCGCTACGAGCCCCCGTTCGGACCCTTGGGAGCGATCGCTGATCGCGCGCTGCTCCACCGCGTGGCGGAGGCCACGGTGAAGGACTTCGTGGACCGCGTTGCGAAGCGTGTCCATCAACAGATCGTGGTCGAGGCCCGCTAGTCGAGGCTGGATATCGGGTCCGCGTCCAGAAGCCCCGCGGGAGTCCGGTGAGCCTCGAAGGCGTCGGTCGGTTGCGTTCGAGACGCCTGACCCCCTGATCCACGAGCACCTTGATCAGCGACTGGTAAGGCACCCCGCGGCTTTGAGCGGCGCGCCGTGTCCTGTGTAGAAGGTCGGACGGCATGCTCAACGAGATCTTCTCGGTGCCCTGCTTCAGGGCGCGAAGCACGGGGCCCCCTTCGCCCGAGGTGCTTCTTCCCCCGCCAGGAAGCCCTCAGCCGGGAGGACCATCGGCACTGGTCCTTGGACTCCCGCAGGGGCACGATGGCCCTCGAGGAGGTGCAGGCACGGCCACATCCGAGGGCGCATGGAGGTTGGTGCAATGGGAAAGACAAGGCAGGACCTGACCAGGGTCGACACTGCGTGGCTGCGGATGGAAGACGCGACCAACCTGATGATGTCGTCGGGGCTGCTGCTCTTCGACCGGCCGCTGACGCTGGAGGACGTGGAGGGGGTGCTGGAGCAGCGGCTGGACGGCTTCCCGCGCTTCCGCATGAAGGTCGTGGAGCCGCCCCTCCGGATCGGTTCGCCGGTCTGGGAGCTGGATGAGCACTTCGACCTCAAGTCCCACATCCACCGCATCGCCGTGCCGGCGCCCGGTGGCCCGGCCGAGCTGCAGGCGCTGATCAGTGACCTGGTCAGCACCCCGCTCGACTTCACCAAGTCGCCCTGGCAGCTGCACCTGATCGACGGGGTCGGCACGGGCTCGGCGCTGCTGGCGCGAATCCACCACTGCATGGCGGACGGTATCGCGCTCATGCACATGCTCTGGTCGCTGACCGATAAAACCCCCAGCGGCGCCAAGCCAGGCTCCGACGGCGCCTTGGCCGCCAGCGGCGGACACGCCGGGATCGGGCGCCAGCTGCTGAGTGGGATCGGCACGGCCATCCGCCATCCAGACCTCGCGGCTGGCGCAGCCGAGGCAGCCCTTGCCGCCACCGCCGCCGCCGCCCAGCTCACCGCCGCGCCGCCGGACACCCACACCGTGCTCAAGGGCCGGCTGGGCGTCTCCAAGCGCGCCGCCTGGTCGGAGCGGCTCTCGCTGAACGAGCTGAAGCAGGTGGCCAGGGTCTTCAACGCGACCTTCAACGACGTGATGATGGGCGCGGTCGCGGGCGGGATGAGCGCCTACCTGGCGGGGCGTGATGTCGACGTCGACAAGGCCCTGCTGCGGGTGGCGGTGCCGGTGAACCTGCGTCCGCTCAACCTCGCGGGTGACCTGGGCAACGTCTTCGGGTTGGTGTTCCTCGAGCTGCCGCTCCAGCCGGAGCTGGCGGAGGACCGAGTGCGGGAGGTCAAGCGGCGGATGGAGGAGGCCAAGCGCTCCCACCAGGCCGACGCATCGTTGGTGGTGCTGGCCCTCTTCGGCACCCTGCCGGGATGGCTCCAGCCCTCGGCGATCAACTTCTTCGGACAGAAGGCGTCGCTCACGATGACCAACGTCCCCGG
>DAIRGV010000031.1:0-26284 GCA_036794405.1 Candidatus Dormiibacterota bacterium | reverse complement strand
TCTACGTGATGCTGGCCAAGAAGGAGGTCTTCGGCTCGGTCGGGATCGACTCGCTGGCGGGGCCGACGGAGATCCTGATCGTGGCCGACGCCGGTGCCCGGCCCGACTACGTCGCCGCCGACCTCGTCTCCCAGCTCGAGCACGACCCGATGGCCTGGGCCGTGCTGGTGACCGACTCGTCGGAGCTGGCAGACCGCGTCGAGGAGGAGTTCGCGAACCTCGTCCGGGGCCTCGACCGGGCCCCGGTGATCGAAGCCGCGCACTGCTGCGTCGTCGTCGTCGGAGACCTCGACCAGGCGATGCAGGTGGCCAACGACTTCGCTCCCGAGCACCTGGAGCTGATCGCGGCCGACCCGGCGCCGCTCGCGGCGAAGGTCGAGAACGCGGGCGCCGTCTTCGTCGGGCCCTACGCCCCGGTCTCCCTCGGCGACTATGTCGCCGGGCCCAACCACACGCTTCCGACCGCCGGCGCGGCGCGCTTCAGCTCGCCGCTCGGCGTGTACAACTTCCTCAAGCGGACGAGCGTCGCAAGCCTCAACCGGGGCGACCTCGAGATGCTGCGCGAGGCCTGCGTGGCGCTCGCCAACCTGGAAGGACTGACGGCACACGCACATGCGGTGGAGGTAAGGCTTGAGTAGGAGAGCCAGGGTTGAGCGGAACTCCAGGGAGACGCGCCTGCTGGCGGAGGTCGAGCTCGACGCGGGCGCCGCGATCGAGGTGGCCACCGGGCTGCCCTTCCTCGACCACATGGTCGAGCAGATCGCGCGCTACGGTGGCTTCGACCTGAACCTGCGGGGCGAGGGCGACGTCGCGGTCGACCCCCACCACCTCTGCGAGGACGCCGGTATCGTGCTCGGCCAGGCGCTCTCCCAGGCGCTCGGCGCGCGGGATGGCATCACGCGATTCGCGGCCGCCTACGCGCCGCTCGACGAGTCGCTGGCACGGGTCGTGGTCGACCTCGGCAAGCGCCCCTTCCTCTCCTACAACCTGCCCCTCAGGGGCCGGGTCGGGACGCTCGAGTCGGAGGTCCTGGAGGAGTTCTGGCGAGCGCTCTCGATCCACCTCGGGGCCACCATCCACGTCGACCTGGTCCGTGGCCGCAATCGCCATCACATCGCCGAGTCGGCGGCCAAGGCGCTCGGGCTCGCCCTCCGGGAGGCGATGGGCGTCGGCGGTCGCGGCGCGCCGTCCTCCAAGGGCCTCCTGGGGTGATCGCGATCGTCGACTACGGCGTCGGGAACCTCCGCTCGGTCGAGCGGGCGCTGCTCCACGCCGGCGCCCAGCCGAAGATCACCTCCAACAAGGACGAGCTGCGGCGAGCGAACGGCCTCGTGCTGCCGGGCGTGGGCGCTTTCGCACCCGCCCTGGAAAGGCTCACGGAGGGCAACCTCGGCCGCGAGGTCGTCGACCTCGCGCGGAGGGGTAAGCCGCTGCTCGGGGTCTGCCTCGGCTACCAGCTGCTGTTCGAGGAGTCGAGCGAGCACGGCCGCCACGAGGGGCTCGGACTCCTCCGGGGCAAGGTCGATCGGGTCCGGGACAGCGAGCGGCTCCCGGTCATCGGCTGGTGCCGGGTGAAACAGATCGACTGGTCGCCACTCTGGCCCGGCATCGCCGACAGCTCCTACTTCTACTTCGTCCATTCCTACACGCCGGTGGCGGCGGAGGGCGCCTGCGGGAGCACCGACACCGCATCGGCGGCCGCCGCCGGCAAGGCGAATGTGATGGGCACTCAGTTCCACCCCGAGAAGAGCGGTGCCGACGGCCTCCGGATCTACGCCAACTTCCTCAACGTCTGCGGGGAGGGCTAGGCGAAGTGCCCGCCAAGCGGATCATCCCCTGCCTCGACGTCGCTGAAGGACGGGTGGTCAAGGGCGTCCGCTTCGTCGAGCTGCGCGACGCCGGGGACCCGGCGGAGCTGGCCGCAGCCTACGACGCGGCCGGCGCCGACGAGCTCGTCTTCCTCGACATCACAGCGTCCTCAAATGCCCGCTCGATCCTCCTCGACGCGGTCGCGCGGACAGCCGACCAGGTCTTCATCCCGCTGACGGTGGGCGGAGGCGTCCGGACCACCGATGACATCCAGCAGCTGCTCTCCAGCGGCGCCGACAAGGTCTCGGTGAACACCTCGGCGATCGAGGACCCCGACCTGCTCAGCCGCGGGGCCGAGCTCTTCGGCGCCCAGTGCATGGTGCTTGCCATCGACGCCCGCCGGCGCACTGACGCGCCGGGCTGGGAGGTCTTCACCCACGGCGGCCGGAGGGCGACCGGGCTCGACGCGGTGGAATGGGCGTGCGAGGGAGAGCGGCGGGGGGCGGGGGAGATCCTGCTCACCTCGATGGATCGCGACGGCACCAGGAGCGGCTACGACCTCGCCCTGACAGCCGCCGTGAGCGCCGCCGTCCACCTGCCCGTGATCGCCTCGGGCGGGGCGGGGACTGCCGCCCACCTGCACGCGGCGCTGACCGAGGGGGGCGCCGAGGCGGCGCTGGCCGCCTCCATCTTCCATTTCGGTGAGCTGAGCATCGCGGAGGTCAAGAGGGAGCTGGCCGAGATGGGCCTCGAGATGCGGCTGTGAGCGAGAAGACCGCGCCTGCCGCCGGGGCTTCTGAACCTGATTTCTCGAAGGGTCTCGTTCCCGCCGTCGCCCAGGACATCGAGACCGGAAAGGTCCTCATGGTCGCCTACATGGATGCCCAGGCCTGGGCCCGCACGGTCGAGACCGGGCGCGCTTGGTTCCATTCCCGCAGCCGCGGGCTGTGGGAGAAGGGAGCCACCTCGGGCAACCACCTGGAGGTGGTGGAGCGCTGGCTTGACTGCGACTCCGACACCGTCCTCCTCAGGGTCCACCCCCACGGGCCCGCGTGCCATACCGGGGCCGAAAGCTGCTTTTTCACCCGGGCGTGAAGACCCTCCACCTGCTCCGCCACGCCAAGTCGGACTGGGAGGAAGGGGCGCTCCGCGACCGCGAGCGGCCGCTGGCTCCGCGCGGGATCAAAGCCGCCCGCCGGCTCGCCGAGCATTTCCACAAAGCCCCGCTCGAGGTGGACCTGGTTCTCTGCTCGACAGCGCGGCGCACGCGGGAGACGCTGGACCTGATCCTGCCTGCCCTCGGAAAGGTCCAGGTCAAGTTCGAGGACGACCTCTATGGGGCCGGCGCCGACGCCCTGGAGCTGCGTTTGCGCCGCCTGCCGCGAAAGGTCCGGGCGGTGCTGGTCGTCGGCCATAACCCGGGTCTGGAGGAGCTGGCATCACTGCTCCTCGGCCCGAGCGGACCTGGTCACTTGCCGACCGGCGCCCTCCTCAGCGTTCGGTTTCCCGCCGACGACTGGCCGTCGATCCGCGCCGTGGCAGCCGAGGCCATCGGCTTCGTCACGCCGAAGGAGATCTGAGGTCCGTATGAATATGCGGCTATTCTGTATATTCATGCATCCATGAGGGTGCGGGCGGCCGTCGCCGGGGCGAACGGCTACGCGGGCATGACGCTGGTCCACCTCCTCGCCCGGCACCCGGGCGTCGAGCTGGTCCAGCTCACCTCGCGGTCATTCGCCGGCAAGCCGTACTCGGAAGTCTTTCCGCTCCAGGGCCTCGAGGGGAGCTTCGTCGAGGAGCCCGATGCGACCGCCGTCGAGGTCGTCTTCTCCTGCCTGCCTCACAACGTCGGCGCCGGCCGGGCGGCCGGCTGGCTGGCGGCGGGCGCCCGGGTCGTCGACCTGAGCGCCGACTTCCGGCTCCGCGACCTGGCCCAGTACCCGCGCTGGTACCGGCAGGAGCACCCGGCGCCGGAGCTGCTGGCGAAGGCCGTCTTCGGCCTCCCCGAGCTGCACGCCGCCGAGCTGCCCGGCGCCGACCTGGTGGCCGTGCCGGGCTGCTACTCGACCGCTTCCATCCTCGGGCTGGCGCCGGCCGTTGCCGCGGGCCTGGTCGGCTCCGACGTCGTCGTCGACGCCAAGTCGGGCGTCAGCGGGGCCGGCCGGTCGCCCGGGCTGGGTGTCCATTTCAGCGAGGTCAACGAGTCGCTCGGCGCTTATGCCATCGCCGGGCACCGCCACCTGCCCGAGCTGGTCCAGGAGCTGGGCGGTGTCGCCCCCGGCGGCCGAGCGCCGCGGGTGACCTTCGTGCCTCACCTGGTCCCGATGACACGCGGCATCCTGGCCACCTGTTACTTCGACCTCAAGGGTTCGGTCGCCGAGCTGGAGGGTGCCTACAGCAAGTTTTATGCCGAGCATCCCTTCACCCGGGTGGTGCCGAAAAGCCCCACCACCAAGCTCGCGTCCCACACCAACCTCTGCCTCGTCAACGTCGCCTCCCAGGGCGACAAGGCGGTCGTCACGAGCGTGCTCGACAACCTCCTCAAGGGCGCCTCGGGTCAGGCCGTCGAGTGCTTCAACCTCGCCTTCGGCTTCGACCGGACCGCCGGCCTGGAGGAGGCGGTCCGGTGGCCGTGACCTTCCCCCGGGGCTGGAAGGCGGGGAGTGCCGCCTGTGGCATCAAGGCCTTCACCGCCGGCGCCGCGGCGATACCGAGCGGGCAGCGCGACGACCTCGCCGTCATCTACAGCGAGAGCCCCTGCGACGCGGCCGGCGTCTTCACGACCAACAAGGTGAAGTCGGCGACGATCGTCATCGACCAGCTCCATCTCCGCCAGAACCGGGTCCAGGCGGTGGTCGTCAACTCCGGCAACGCCAACGCCTGCACCGGCGCCCAGGGCTACAAGGACGCGCTCCTGATGGCCAAGCTGGCTGCCGACCGGCTCGATCTCGACCCGCCCCAGGTGATCGTCAGCTCGACTGGCGTGATCGGGCGCATCCTGCCCATGGACGCCGTCAAGAAGGGAATCGCCGACGCCTGCGCATGCCTCACCGAAGATGGCGGACACGACGCCGCCCGCGCGATCATGACCACCGATACGGTCGCCAAGGAGGCATCCACGCAGGTTGAGATCGGAGGCGTCCCGATCCGGGTCGGAGGGATGTGCAAGGGGTCGGGGATGATCCACCCCAACATGGCGACGATGCTCGCCTACGTCACCACCGACGCCGCCGTTGAGCCGGGGTTCCTCGCCACGATCGTGAAGCGGGTCGCCGACGCCTCCTTCAATCAGGTGACGGTCGACGGCGACAGCTCCACCAACGACAGCTTCCTCCTCCTCGCCAACGGGGTCGCCGGAAACCGGCCGATCGCCGCCGGTGCGGCCGAGGCCGACCAGCTGGAGTCCGCTCTGCTGGTCGTGGCCCGCGACCTCGCCCGCCAGATCGCCCGCGATGGGGAAGGGGCGACCCGGCTGATCACGGTCAAGGTCACCGGCGGGGCCAGCGCCGGCGAGGCTCGACTGGCGGCCCGCTCGGTCGCCTCCTCCAGTCTGGTCAAGGCGGCGGTCCACGGCGGCGACCCCAACTGGGGGCGGATCGTCTGCGCTCTCGGCTACAGTGGCGCCGACCTGGCCATCGACCGGCTCGACCTCAGCATCGCCGGCCTGACCGTGTTCAGCCGCGGCGCCGGCCAGCCGGTCGACCTCGGCGCGGTGCGCGCGGCCTTCGAGCAGCCCGAGATCATGATCCACGCCGAGCTCGGCCTCGGCGAGGGCGTCGCCGAGGCGTGGGGTTGCGACCTGTCCGAGGAATACGTGCGGATCAACGCCGACTACACGACATGAAAACGGGCAAAGGGGGGCAGGCCCCCCTTTCCGGAATCCCCCCCGCGGCGCCGCGCGGGTCGGCCTGGAAGACAACCCAACCGGGCCTGGCGAAGCCAGGCCCACGCGCCGCTTTCTTTTTCAGCAACCTACTAATCAGTGCCAATCCAACAAAGTGAGGAACCCCCAGCGATGACGATCGACGCTGCCGACAGGGCTCGGGTGCTGGTCGAAGCGCTGCCCTACATCAAGCGCTTCCATGGTCAGAAGATCGTCATCAAGCTCGGCGGCCACGCGATGGAGCGGAAGGACGAGACGCTGCTCGACATCGTCCTCCTCCGCTACGTCGGCCTCTACCCGGTCGTGGTTCACGGGGGCGGTCCCGAGATCACCGCCATGAGCGATCGCCTCGGCCTCAAGTCGGCCTTTGTCGACGGCCTGCGGGTCACCGATGCCGCGACCATGGAGGTCGTCAAGATGGTGCTGACGGGCAAGATCAGCCCCGACCTGGTCGCGACGCTCAACCGGCTCGGCGGCCACGCGGTGGGCATGAGCGGCGAGGATGGACCCAGCATCATCGCCGAGCCGGAGAACGCGTCCCTCGGTTTCGTCGGCCGGGTGACGCAGGTGAACGCCGAGCCGATCGACGCCCTGCTCGGCCGTGGCTACATTCCGGTCATCGCGTCGATCGGGCTCGGCTACGACGGCAACGCCTACAACATCAACGCGGACACCGTTGCGGCCGAGATCGCGGTCGGGCTGGGCGCCAGCAAGGTGCTCCTGCTGACCGACGTCCCCGGCGTCCTCGACGCCGAGGGGAAGGTCGTCAGCGAGCTCCGCCGGGTAGACGCCCAGGGCCTGATCGACAGTGGCGTCGTCAGTGGTGGCATGATCCCCAAGCTGAAAGCCTGTCTGCGCGCCGTGGACGCGGTGCCCCAGGCGCATATCATCGACGGCCGCACCCCCCACGCCGTCCTACTCGAGCTTTTCACGGAGGCAGGTATCGGAACGATGGTTACACCATGATCTCGGAGCACCTCAGCTTCGCCGACTTCCAGGAGGTCGAGCAGAAGTACGTCATGCAGACCGGCAAGCACCAGCCGCTGCGGGTCGTCCGCGGCGAGGGCATGCACCTCTACGACGTCGACGGCCGCGAGTACCTCGACATGATGGCGGGCATCGCCGTCAACGCCCTCGGCCACTGCCACCCGGCGGTGGTCGAGACGATCACCCGCCAAGCGCGCATGCTGATCCATTCCTCCGACCTCTACTACACCGAGCCCAAGGTGTGGCTGGCCAAGAAGCTGGTCGAGCTCGCCTTTCCCTCGCGAGTCTTCCTCAATAACAGCGGCGCCGAGGCGAACGAGGCGGCGATCAAGATCGCCCGCAAGTGGGGCAAGAAGAACAAGGACGGCGCCTTCGAGATCATCAGCGCCTTCGGCGCCTTCCACGGCCGCACCCTGGCCGCGGTCACGATGGGTGGCAAGGCGGCCTACTCGAAGTCCTTCGAGCCTCTGCCGCCCGGCTTCATCCACGTCCCCTTCAACGACCTCGACGCGATCCGGGCGGTCACCAACGACCGCACGGTCGCCGTCTTCCTGGAGCCGGTGATCGGCGAGGGCGGAGTCATCGCCGCCGCCCCCGGCTACCTCGCGGGCGTTCGGAAGTGGTGCGACGAGAAGGACATCCTGCTGATCCTCGACGAGGTCCAGACCGGGCTCGGGCGGACCGGCCGTTGGTTCGCCTACCAGCACGCCGGCATCACCCCTGACGTGCTCACGCTGGCCAAGGCCCTGGGCGGGGGATTCCCGATCGCCGCCGTCCTGGCGGCGCCCCGCGCTGACGTCTTCGAGCCCGGTGACCACGGCTCCACCTTTGGGGGCAACCCGCTCGCCTGCAGCGTCGCCCTGACCGTCCTCGACGTGATCGAGCGCGAGCATCTGGTGGAGAACGCGGCGGAGATGGGCGACCTCCTCGGCCGGGTGGTCGAGAGCCTGGGCCAGCAGAACCCGCGCGGGCTCGGCCTGATGCGCGCCTTCACCTTCGCCGAGCCGGTGGCGAAGGCGTTCCAGAACCGCTGCATCGAGAATGGTGTGCTGGTCAACGCGACCGACGACAACACCGTCCGGATGGTGCCGCCGCTGATCATCTCGGCAGCGGACATCGAGCAGGCCCACGACCGCCTCAAGGCATCTCTCCCCGGAAGCCAATAGAGGCATGAAGCAGAAGCGGCACCTGGCGATCCTGAACCTCGTCTCCCATACCCGGATCCACACCCAGCAGGAGCTGACCGAGAAGCTTGGCCGGCTGGGCGTGGAGACGACCCAGGCCACGGTCTCCCGGGACATCCAGGAGCTGGGGCTGATCCGCACCAAGACCGGTTACAAGCCGGTCCTCTTCACCGACTACATCGTCAGCGTCGAGATGGTCCAGTTCCTGACCGTGGTCAAGACCTCGGTCGGCTGCGCCAATCTGGTGGCACGGGCGATCGATGAGCGGGAGCTGCCCGGAGTCTCCGGCACCGTGGCCGGCGACGACACGATCATCGTGGTTCACCCCGACCCGGCATCCGCGCGGGCCTTCGGTAAGTTCCTCGGTGGGTGAGCTGGAGCCGAGGGGCAAGCTCGTCCTCGCCTACTCCGGCGGGCTCGACACCTCGGTCGGCATCCGTTGGTTGAAGGACCGGGGCTGGGACGTCGTCGCCCTGACCGTCGACCTGGGCGAGAAGAAGGACCTCGACGCCATCCAGGCTCGGGCTCTCCAGATCGGCGCCTCGGCCGCCTACGTCGTCGACGGCCGCACCCCCTTCCTGAAGCACTTCGTCTGGCCCTCGCTCCAGGCCGGCGCCGTCTACGAGAAGGAGTACCCGTTGGCGACCGCGCTCGGCCGCCCACTGATCGCTGCGCAGCTGGTCCAGATCGCTCGCCAGGAGGGTGCCCGGGCGATCGCCCACGGCTGCACCGGGAAGGGCAACGACCAGGTCCGCTTCGACGTCTCGACCGCCGCCCTGGCGCCTGACCTGGCGGTGGTCGCACCGGTCCGGGAATGGGGGATGAACCGCGACGACGAGATCGAGTACGCCCGCGACCACGGCATCCCGGTCCCCGCCACGGCTGATTCGCCCTACTCGACCGACGAGAACCTCTGGGGCCGCTCGATCGAGGCCGGGATCCTGGAGGATCCCTGGGCGGAGCCGCCGCCCGAGGTGTTCGAGTGGACCCGCGACCCGCGCGAGTGCGCGGAGGAGCCGACCTACCTCGAGATCTCCTTCCAGCGGGGCCTGCCGGTCGCCATCGACGGCGAAGCGCTCGACGCGCTCGAGATCGTCACCCGGCTCAACCAGGTGGGCGGGGAGAACGGGGTCGGCCGGATCGACCACCTCGAGAACCGGCTGATCGGGATCAAGTCGCGGGAGATCTACGAGGCCCCGGCCGCGGTGCTGCTGCTCCAGGGCCACCAGGCGCTGGAGGACATCACGCTGCCCAAGGACGTCGCTCGCTTCAAGGACGTCGTCGCCCAGCAGTGGGCGCAGATGGTGTACGACGGGCTCTGGTTCAGCCCCCTTCGGGACGCCCTCTACGCGTTCGTGGCGGAGACCCAGCGGCACGTCACCGGCGAGGTCCGCCTCAAGCTCTACCGGGGCTCGTCCCAGGTCGTCGGCCGGAAGGGTCCCGAGCAGCTCTACCAGCTGTCCCTGGCGACCTATGGCAAGGGGGACACCTTCGACCAGTCGGCCGCGGCCGGCTTCATCAAGCTCTGGGGCCAGGGGGTTCGCACCGCTTCCCAGGTCCAGGGTCAGCTCCACACCCGCGACCTCGCCGGCCTCCTCGGCGAGGTCAAGAGGCTCACCCCGTGACCAGGGGCAAACTCTGGGGAGGTCGGTTCAAGAAACCGCTCCTGCCCGAGTTGGAGCGCTTCACGAGCTCGCTCGAGGTGGACCTCGAGCTGGCGCCCTACGACATCGCCGGCAGCATCGCCCACGCCGCCGGCCTGGTCGAGGCGAGGCTGCTGAGCAAGGCTCAATTCGCCCGCCTGCAGCGGGCGCTGGTCAGGGTCGGGAAGGAGATCGAGACCGGCAAGTTCGCCTTCGCCGACTCCGACGAGGACGTCCACACCGCCGTCGAGCGGCGGGTGGGCGAGCTCGACCCCGAGGGCGCCTCCCGCCTCCACGCCGGTCGCTCGCGGAACGACCAGGTCGCGCTCGACCTCCGGCTCTATTGCCGGGCCGCGGCCTCGGCGATCGCCGAGGAGCTGGCGGGCGCGATCGCCTCGCTGGCCGCCGTGGCCAGGAAGCACTCCGGCCTGGCCATGCCCGGCTACACCCACCTCCAGCGAGCCCAGCCGGTCACCGCCGGCCACCACCTGCTCGCTCACGCCCACCCGCTGCTGCGCGACGCGACCCGGGTGATGAACGCCTACGCAGCCGCCTCCGAGCTGCCCCTCGGCGCGGCTGCCCTCGCCGGCAGCACGCTGCCGCTCTCCCGGCCGGCGGTTGCGGAGGCGCTCGGCTTCGCCCGGCTGAGCCGCAACAGCATGGACGCGGTCGCCGACCGCGACTTCGTCCTCGACCTCGTCTACGCCTGCCTTTCGATCGGGCTCCATCTCTCCCGGCTGGGTGAGGACGTCGTGGTCTGGGCGAGCACCGAGTTCGGCTTCCTGAAGCTGGCGGACGAGGTCGCGACCGGGTCCAGCATCATGCCCCAGAAGCGCAACCCGGACGTCGCCGAGCTCATCCGCGGCCGAGCCGGCCGGCCGCTGGCCTCCCTCACCGGCCTGGCGCTGGTGCTCAAGGGACTGCCGCTCGCTTACGACCGGGACCTCCAGGAGGACAAGCGGCACCTCTTTTCAGCGGTTGACAACTGCCTCGAGTGCCTGGAGGCGGCGCGCCTGCTGGCCGACCACCTGGATTTCGACAAACCACGGCTGGCGGCGGCCGTCGCCGATCCGGATCTGCTGGCTACGGACAGCGCCGAGAAGCTGGTGGCCGAGGGCGGTGCCTTCCGCGAGGTTCACGCGCGAATCGGCCGCGAGATCCTGGCGGGGACCCACCAGCCGCCCTGGGACGCGGCCGAGTCGCTCCGCCGCCGCTCGCTGCCCGGCGGCCCCGCCCCGGCCCAGGTCAAGCTTGAAGCGGCGGCCGTCGGCCGGCAGGCCGGGGCGCTTCGCGACTGGGCCCGCAGCCACACCTGATTCGTTGAAGCACGAGGATCTGGTCGGGCTGATCCGCGCCGGGGTGCCTGGGGCCGGCGGGGTCTGGGCCGACCTCGGTTCGGGCGAAGGCGCCTTCACCAACGCCCTCGCGGAGCTGGTCGGACCCTCGGCCCTGATCTTCTCGGTCGATCGCGACCGCTCCGCCCTCGCGCGCCAGCAGCGGGCTGGCGGCAGCCGCTTCGCCCAGGCGCCGACGACGGTGCTCCACGCCGACTTCGGAGAGCCCCTCGAGCTTCCTCCGCTGGACGGCGTCGTGATGGCCAACTCGCTCCACTTCGTCGAGCAGCGGGAGCCGGTGCTGGCGCTCGTCCACGGCTACCTGAAACCGGGGGGTCGCCTGATCGTCGTTGAGTACGACGTCGATCGCGGCAATCCCTGGGTGCCCTACCCGTTCAGCTTTGCGAGCTGGCGGCGGCTTGCGGTGGCCAACGGCTTCAGTGACCCGGAGTTGATCGGGACCCACCCGAGCCGCTGGCTGAACGGCCTCTACTCGGCCGTCTCGACCCGCCAGTAGACGCTGGCGCGTCGGTCCATGAACCGGTGGTCGACCAGGTAGCGGCGGATCGACGCGTAGTCGTTGATGAACTCGGCGATGATCGCGTTCACCTCCAGCTCCGAGTAGCGCCGGCCCGGCTTGAACTTGCGTGCAAACCAGCGCAGGATCACGAGGCGCTTTCGCTCGCCCGCCGGGACCGCCTTGAGCCGGCCCTGCTCGGTGAAGTCGGCGAGCACCTTCCGCTCCCACTCGTCGTCCTCCTCGTCGTCCGGGATGGCGAGCTTCTCCGGCGCCAGGCGCCGGTTGAGCTCCCGGAGGGCCTCCGGCTGGAAGTGGTAGACATGGGTCGTCCCCGCCGCCCGCATCTTGACGAGGCCGATCTCGCGCAGCGTCGCCAGGTGATGGGAGACGGTCGGCGGCTTGAGCTTCAGCGTCGTGGCCAGCTCGTCCACGCTCCTCTCGCGGGTGGCGAGCAGGCCGATGATCTTGAGCCGGCTCTCGTCGGCGAGCGCCTTGAACATCAGCAGGAGCTCATCCGATTCTTCGATGGCCATCTAATTAGTATCCTACCGCGGGAAGAAAGAAGTGCTCCTCGCAGTCGACGCCGGCAACACGAACGTGGTCATGGGCCTCTATGACGGCGAGCGGCTGGTCGCCCACTGGCGGATCACGAGCCCGGCGACCTGGACCGGCGACGAGGTGGCGGTGATGCTCACCGACCTCTTCGAGCTCCGCGGGCTCCAGGTCGGGGTGGTCACCGGCGTCGTGATCGGAAGCGTGGTTCCGAACCTGACGCCGGCCCTGGAGGAGGCGTCGGTGACGCACCTCAAGGTGCGGCCGGTGATCGTCGGCCCCGGCATCAAGACCGGGATCCGGCTGGCGATCGAGAACCCGAAGGAGGTCGGCGCCGACCGGATCGCCAACACCCTGGCCGCCTTCCGCAAGTACGGCGGCCCGGCGATCGTGATCGATCTCGGCACCGCGGTGACGTATGACGCCATCTCCGGCGGGGGCGAGTACCTGGGCGGCGCGATCGCCCCCGGGGTGGGGATCAGCCTCGACGCGCTGGTCGCGCACACCGCCAAGCTGATCCGGGTCGAGCTCGCCGCGCCGGACTCGGTAATCGGCAGGAGCACACTGACGGCGATCCAGTCGGGCCTTCTCTGGGGCTTCGTCGGCCAGATCGAGGGCATGGTGCGGCGGATTACGGACGAGCTCGGCGGCCATGCCCACGTCATCGCGACCGGGGGCCAGGCCGCGATGGTGGCGAGCCTCACCAACGTGATCGACGACGTGGACCCCCAGCTGACCATCGAGGGCCTGCGCCTGATCCACCTTCAAAACAGCTCCGACGGTGATACATGAGAGCGCCGCCGAGATGCTGATATGACCCCGCTTCCAATCCACGTCGGCACGGGGGTCGATTCCCACCGGATCGGCGAGGTGCTGGACGGCCTCGCCCTGCGGCCGGTCGAGGTGCTCCGCGAGACCGTGCCCGACGGGCCGGCGCTCTACCTTGTCGCCGCCGAGTCATTGAAGTCCCT
Source organism: Candidatus Dormiibacterota bacterium (assembly GCA_036794405.1). Taxonomy (GTDB): domain Bacteria; phylum Chloroflexota; class Dormibacteria; order Dormibacterales; family Dormibacteraceae; genus UBA6019. Next base: position 13,401 of record DAIRGV010000031.1, on the reverse strand, counting down.
CGAGCAGCTGAACCAGCTCGTCAAGAGCGCCGGGGTGATTGTCCTCCACCAGGCGGGCAGTGAACCGCCGGAGGGCTGGGACGCCGAGGCGGTCTGGGTACCGCTCGACGCCCCCGGCCGGGTCCTCGCCTCGGCCCTCAGGCTGGGCCGGGACAATCTCACCCTCCGCCTCAGGGTGCAGGTGCTGGAGGACGACGACCGGCGGGCCCGGGAGCAGATGCGGGAGATGAACCGGATCGGCATCGCGCTCTCCTCCGAGCGGGACATCGACAAGCTGCAGGACCTGATCCTGCAGAGCTGCCGGCAGCTGACCAACGCCGACGCCGCCACCCTCTACCTGGTCGAGCAGGCGGAGGACGGCCACCGGATGCTCCGCTTCGCCTGGAGCCAGACGTACTCGGTGGGCGTCCCCTTCAGCACCTTCAAGATGCCGCTGATCGAGAAGTCGATCGGCGGCTACACGGTCCTGAGCGGCCGCTTCCAGGTCGTCGAGGACGCCTACAACCTCCCGCCCGACGTTCCTTTCGGCTTCAATCGCAGCTTCGACGAGCAGCAGGGCTACCGGACCCGCTCGATGCTCTGCGTACCGATGCGCAACCACGACGGCGAGATCGTCGGCGCCATCCAGCTGATCAACGCCAAGCGGCAGTTCGAAACCCGGCTCACCCCGGAAAACGTCCCCGAGGAGGTGGTGCCCTTCGAGGAGGACCACCTGGAGCTCATCCAGTCGATCGCCTCCCAGGCCGCCGTCGCCCTCGACAACAAGAACCTGATCGACGCCATCCAGAACCTGTTCGAGGGCTTCGTCAAGGCCAGCGTGACCGCGATCGAGTCGCGCGACCCGACGACCTACGGCCACAGCGGGCGGGTCGCGGCGCTGACCGTCGGCCTCGCCGAGGTGCTCAACGCGGTCGCCGCCGGCAAGTACGCCGACCTCCATTTCGACCCCGAGCAGCTGAAGGAGATCCGCTACGCCGGGTTGCTCCACGACTTTGGCAAGGTCGGCGTCCGCGAGCACGTGCTGGTGAAGGAGAAGAAGCTCTACCCGGCGAACATGGAGCTGCTCCGGGCGCGCTTCGCCTTCGTCCACCGCTCGATCGAACAGAAGTACACGGAGAAAAAGCTGAGCCTGGCGATGGAGCGCGGCGGCGACCTCCACGAGCACGACTTCCACGCCCTCGACCGGAAGCTGCAGGAGGAGCTTGCCAACCTCAGGGAGTGGCTCGAGGCCGTGCTCGCCGCCAACGAGCCGAGCGTCCTGCCGGAGGACAAGGCGTCGACCCTCGCCTTTCTCGCCGAGTACATGTACGAGGACATCGACCGCAGGCGGACGCCGCTCCTGCTGCCGGACGAATTCCACTTCCTCTCGATCCGCAAGGGGACCCTGGACGAGGTCGAACGGCTGGAGATCGAGTCGCACGTGACCCACAGCTTCAAGTTCCTGATCAAGATTCCCTGGACGCCGCAGATGCGGAACGTGCCCCAGTACGCCTACGGCCACCACGAGCTGCTCGACGGCAGCGGGTACCCTCGCAAGCTGCAGGGACCGGAGATCCCGCCCCAGGCGCGGATGATGACGATCTCCGACATCTTCGACGCCCTGACCGCGACCGACCGTCCCTACAAGCGAGCGGTGCCCGTGGACCGGGCCCTCGACATCCTGCACCGCGAGTTCGAGGGCAAGCTCGACCCCGACCTGCTCGAGGTCTTCATCGCTAGGAAGGTCTATGAGCTGGCCGCGACCTATCGCCCCGACCACGAGCTGCTGCTCGGCGACCGCCGGTGACCCCGGTGCGCGGCGAGCGGTGAGGGTCAAGTTCTGGGGAACGCGGGGTACCCGCCCCACCCCCGGCCGAAACACCCTCCGCTACGGCGGCAACACCGCCTGCGTCGAGGTCCGCACCACCGCCGAAGACCTGATCATCATCGACAGCGGGTCGGGCATCTGCGAGCTCGGCAACGCGCTCCAGGGGCCCGTCCGCGCCCATCTCCTGATCAGTCACACCCACTGGGACCACATCCAGGGCTTCCCTTTCTTCGGGCCCAACTTCGTCCGCGGCTCCAAGCTGACGGTGGTCGGTCCCAAGGGTTCGATGAAGTCCCTCCAGAGCGCCTTCGCCGACCAGATGGACCCGGTCTACTTCCCGCTCACGATGGACCAGATGCCGATCGAGCTCGAGTTCCGGGAGATGGTCTCCGGCGAGAGCTTCGAGGCCGCCGGGGTGAAGGTGACGACCCATACCATGCATCACCCCATCGCCACCTTCGGCTACCGGCTGGAGGCGGACGGCCGGACCTTCGTCTACGCCACCGACCAGGAGCCCTGGCGTGACCCCGACGAGCTGAGCGACCTCGTCGCCGGCTACAGGGCGGAGGGGAGGCCGGCGGCGGAGATCGAGGCGCTCTGGCCGCAGCAGTACATCGAGTGGTGCCGGGGGGCCGACCTCCTGGTCCACGACGCGCAGTACAGCCACGAGGAGTTCAAGACCAGGGTCGGCTGGGGTCACTCCAGCTTCGACTACGCGCTACTGGTCGCCCGCCAAGCCGCCGCGCGCCAGCTCGCGTTCTTTCATCATGAACCGATGCACGCCGACCACCAGATCGAGGCGATGGTCGAGGAGGCCCTCGGCTCCGAGGCGCATCGCAAGCACCGCGGTCTGATCGCCTTCCCCGCGGCCGAGGGCCAGGAAATAGTTCTCTGACCCCGCGTGACGGTCGTCCAGCGTACTCCCGCAGCTACCACCGCACCCACACCTCGGCCCAGGCCCGCGTGCACCTCGGCGAGGGCGCCGGGCCGACCGGCCCGGTCAAGATGGCGGGCCGGCTGATGACCAAACGGGTGATGGGGGGGCGCACGTTCGCGACCATCCAGGACGGGACCGGAACGATCCAGCTGATGGCCACCCGCGATGGGCTTGGCGAGGACGTCTATGGAGCCTTCAAAGAGCTCGACCTGGGCGACATCGTCGGCGCCGAGGGCCCGATGGTGCGGACCCGGACCGGCGAGCCGAGCGTCGATGTGGGTAGCTTCAGCCTTCTCAGCAAGGCGCTCCGGCCGCTGCCGGAGAAGTGGCACGGGCTGAAGGACGTCGAGCTCCGCTACCGGCAGCGGCACGTCGACCTGATCGCCAACCCAGAGGTCCGCGAAGTCTTCGTCGCCCGGTCCCGGATCGTCGCCGGCCTCCGCCGGTACCTCGACGACAACGGCTTCCTCGAGGTGGAGACGCCGGTTCTGCAGGACATTCCCGGCGGTGGGCTGGCGAGGCCCTTCCGGACCCACCACAACGCGCTCGACATGGACTTCTACCTGCGCATCGCCCTCGAGCTGCACCTGAAGCGGCTGATCGTGGGGGGGATCGAGAAGGTCTACGAGGTCGGCCGGGTTTTCCGCAACGAGGGGCTCTCCCCGCGCCACAACCCGGAGTTCACGATGCTCGAGTTCTACGAGGCGTATGCGGATTACGAGGACGTCATGCGCCGGAACGAGGAGCTAATCTCCGCGGCGCTCGAGTGGGCGGGCAAGCCGTTGAGCTCGAGCTACCAGGGCGAAGAGCTCGACTTCACGCCGCCCTACCCGCGGCGGAAGATGGTCGACCTGATCCGGGAGCTCGCCGGGGTGGACGTCCTCGAGCACCCGGAATCAGCCGACCTGACCAGGGTTGCCGCCGGCGCCGGCGTCTCCCTGGAGCCAGGGCTGCCCTGGGGGTTCGTTGTCAACGAACTGTACGAAAAGACCGTCGAGGGCAAGCTGCGGCGACCGACCTTCGTGGTCGACTATCCGCTCGACGTGTCGCCGCTGGCACGCAAACGGGAGGACGACCCGCGCTTTGTCGAACGGTTCGAACTGGTCGTGATGGGCCGCGAGCTCTGCAACGCGTTCACGGAGCTGACCGACCCGGTCGACCAGCGCTCGCGTTTCGAGGGCCAGGTCGCCGCCGCGTCGGCGGGTGCCGGCGAGACCCACCCGATGGACGAGGACTACATCGCCGCTCTCGAGCAGGGCATGCCGCCGACGGGCGGCTTCGGGATGGGGGTCGATAGGCTGGTGATGCTCGTGACCGACCAGGCCTCGATCCGCGACGTGCTCTTCTTCCCCCAGCTGCGGAAGGTCTAGTGCTCCCCCTCGAGTTGATCCGCCGGGATCCCGCCGCCGTCAAGCGTGCAGCCGAGCTGAAGGGGGAGGAGGCGCCCATCGACGAGATCCTTGCCCTGGATGCCGAGTGGCGGCGACTGCTGACCGAGGCGGAGGCGACCAAGGCCGAGCAGAACGCTCTTTCCAAGCAGTTCGGGAAGTCGAAGGAGCAGTCGCTGGTGCCCCGGATGAAGGAGCTGGCGGAGAGCGCGCGGGCCCGGATGGCCGAGGCGGAGGAGCGCAAGCGCAAGCTCGATGACCTCCTCCTCTACGTGCCCAATCTCTTCCACGAGTCGGTCCCGATCGGGCAGAGCGAGGCGGACAACGTGGTCCTCCGGGAATGGGGCGAGAAGCCGGAGTTCGACTTCGCGCCGCGCACCCATTACGACATCGGAGAAAGGCTCGGGATCATGGACTTCGAGCACGCCGCCCGCGTCGCCGGCTCCCGCTTCGCCGGCCTGCGCGGCGCCGGTGCGCGGCTGGAGCGGGCACTCGTCCAGCTCATGCTCGACATCCACACCGGCGAGCACGGCTACACCGAGATGTTCGTGCCCTTCCTCGTCAACAGCGACGCCATGGTCGGCACCGCCAACCTGCCCAAGTTCGGCGACCAGGCCTTCCGGCTCGCCGACCATGACCTCTGGCTCGTCCCGACGGCGGAGGTGCCGCTGACCAACTGGCACCGGGACGAGATCCTGGACGGGCGCTCGCTGCCGCTCCGATACGTCATGTACTCGCCCTGCTGGCGGTCAGAAGCGGGGGCCGCGGGCAAGGACACTCGCGGTTACATCCGGCTCCACCAGTTCTCCAAGGTCGAGATGGTGAAGATCACCGACGCGGACAGCTCGCTCGATGAGCTGGAGAAGCTGACCGCCAACGCGGAGGTGATCCTGCAGCGGCTCGGCCTGCCCTACCGGGTGCTCGCCATGTGCAGCGGCGACATGGGATTCGCCCAGTACAAGAAGTACGACCTCGAGGCATGGTGTCCGGGCCTCGATCGGCATCTCGAGGTGTCGTCCTGCTCGGCCTTCAACGACTTCCAGGCGCGGCGGGCCAACCTCCGCTACCGCCCCGAGCCGGGTTCACCGCCGCGCTTCGCGCATACGGTCAACGGATCCGGGCTCGCGCTGACCCGGACCATCGACGCGGTGATCGAGAACTACCAGCAGGCAGACGGGTCGATCGCCGTCCCCGAGGTGCTGCGGCCCTACCTGGGCGGCCTGGAGCGCATCGGATGAGCTCGCTGCTGCCGAGTCCCGAGGCGATCGAGACCTTCAACCAGGGGATGGCCGGCTTCTGGCACCCGGTGGCTCTCGCCGCCGAGCTGCCGTCCGATCGGCCCCTCGCCGTCGAGCTGCTCGGCCGCCGGCTGGCGCTGGCGCGGCTGGGCGGCGGCATCTCCGCCTTCGACGACCTCTGCCGGCACTTCGGCGCCGCGCTCTCGGTCGGCGAGATCGTGGACGGCTGCCTCCGCTGCCATTACCACGGCTGGACCTATGACCGGGCCGGCACCGTAGTCGACATCCCGGCCCGCCGCGGTCTGCCGATCCCGCGGGAGGCGAGGGTTCCCTGCTACCGGACGGAGGAGGCGTACGGCTTGATCTGGGTCTGCCTCGCCGCTGAGCCCCGGGCCGCCATCCCGGCCTACCCGGAGTTCGCCGCCGACGAGTTCGTCAAGACGCCCTACCGGACCTACGACGGCTGGGAGGCGGCCGCCACGCGGATCGTGATGGCAGCGCTCGACGACACCCACTTTCCTTGGGTTCACCCCGGCATCCTGGGCGACCCCGCCCATCCTGAGCCTCCCGACCACCGGGCCTGGGTCGAAGCCGACCACCTGGTCGCGACCTACGCGATCGAGCAGCCGGCGAACATCTCGCTCGGCAGCGCCGCGAACGCGACCGGCCTCGAAACGGTGACCTACACCAACCACGTCTTCCCGACCACGATCCGGCTTCACAAGGCAGCGCCGGGAGGTGTCTTCATCCTCTTCCAGACTATGCAGCCGATCGCGCACAACCGGTCGCGGATCTTCCTCCAGGTGGCGCGGAACTTCGACCGGGAGCACGGCCACGACGAGAGCTACCTCGCCTTCGAGGATGTCATCCAGTCGCAGGACCGGCCCGTGGTGGAGAGCCAGCGGCCCTGGCTGCTGCCGCCGCTGTCCTGCCGCCTGATGCTCTACGTCCGGCCGGCGGATCTGCCGCTGATCGCCTACCAGAAGTGGATGGAGGAGTTGGGGATACCCCAGGTCTAGGCCGCGCCGGCGGGTTCGAGCACGACGACCGGGATCACCCGCTCGGTCTTCTCCTCGTAGTCGCGGAAGCCCGGAAAGGCCGCCTTGGTCTGCTCCCAGAGCGGGTCGCGCTCGGTCGGCTCGGCGACCCGGGCCCGGGCCCGCACCTTGAGGTCGCCGACCTCGATGGTGACGTCGGGGTTGGCGACCAGGTTGTGGAACCACGCTGGGTGGGTCGGCGCGCCGGCCTTGGATGCGGTCACGATCGCGCCCTCGCCGTAGGGCTGGGCGAGGATCTCAACCCGGCGCGGCTCGCCGCTGCGGGCGCCGGTGGTGGTCTGGGGGCGTGCTAGCAATGGCATGCCACGGTCAAGACGCTTGCCCGGTCAAATATTCCGACTCTGGTTAGATTTCAGGCGGAGCGATGGCCGAGTCCGGCTTAAGGCGGCTGTCTTGAAAACAGCTGTGGCGCAAGCCACCGGGGGTTCGAATCCCTCTCGCTCCGCCAAACTGAAACCGACAGGGGTCGCTGCCACTCTGCGCAGGAAGGAGATCCATACTTGGCCAGTGGGGTTGGATTGGGGCGTCGGGCGCTACGAAACCACTGCCGAGGAACTCTATCCGGTAGCTGCCGCGGTGGTCGAGCGGGCGGCGATCTCGCCAGAGGACAGGGTTGTCGATGTCGGCTGCGGTACGGGAAATGCCGCGCTCCTGGCTGCGCGTCATGGGGCTGATACCACGGGTGTCGACCCGGCAGCCCGGCTCCTCGACGTTGCGCGTGCCCGAGCCGCAGAGAGCGGCGTCAGGGCCACATTCGTCCAGGGCGACGCGGCATCGATACCCCTCGCGACAGCCAGTGCAGACGTCGTGCTCTCGGTGTTCGCTGCGATCTTCGCTCCCGATCCCGTCGCCGCCGCAGCCGAAATGGCGCGGATTACCTCACCGAGAGGCCGCATCCTGCTGACCGCTTGGATTCCCGAGGGCGCAATCCAGGACTGTGTTGGCATCTTTCAGAGCGCGGTTGCTGAGGCAATCGGGAGGCCAGCCGGCCCGCCCCCCTTTGCTTGGCACGAAGAGAAGGCGCTAGCGCGCCTCTTCGAGCCGCACGGCTTCTCAGTTGCGGTTGAACCGGGAGAGCTCGCGATCACCGCATCGTCGGCGCGCGAGTACCTGGAGATCCAGGGCCGCGACCATCCGATGTCCGTCGCCGGCCAGGCGCTACTCGCCTCCCGCGGCGTGGAGGAGGTGGTCGCGGAACGTGCGCTTGGCGTACTGGAGGCCGCCAACGAGGACCCGGGGACTTTCAGAGTGACGAGCCGCTATGTGATCGCCACCGCCACCCGAGCCTGAGGTCAAGGGTTGGCAGCTCTAGAAGCTTGGATACTGGACGAACTCGTCAGAGTTCGAAGAGTGTCCACGACACTCCGCCATCGCGCTTTGCGCGATGCCGCAGCGAGACCCTGCGCTTTGCGCAGGGACCTCTGCTTTAAGAGGAGGGGCTCACGCCTCGTCAACGTCCCCGCAGGGACGCCGCCTCCCCCCTCGGCCCGCCTCGCGGGGAAACAGCCCCCGAGTAATCGGGGGCCTATCCATTTTCCGGCGGGCAGTCTCCTGGTGTCCCGGGCGTGAACAGGGTGGTGGTCGTCAGCCGCCGGAGCGCGCGTGCATCGCGAACATCACCAGGGGACCGAGAGCCAGGGCCCATACCAACCACGCCCCCAGCAGCACCAGGGCGGTCCGGCCCGCGATACCCCACGCTCCTGTCCACGGCCTGCCGCCGGGAGCGATCAGCCGCCGGACCAGGTAGGCCGCGCCGATGATCCCCAGCAACGAGGGCGGGACCAGGAGGAACACCAGGAGAATCCACGCGTGGGAGATTGCGCCGAACCCGCCGCTGAAAAGGGCGAGCGTCGAGGACACCCCGATCAGCACGGCGATGAAGCCGAACTCGACCGTAACCGCAATCGCCTTGTCGCGGCGGGACCAGCGGGGCGAGAGGGCCATCAGGAGGATGCCGACCGGCCACCACAGCACCCAGAACACGACGGCCAGGATCTCGAGCGGCCCCGCGGCGGAGCGCTGCGGTGCCATCGCCACGGGGGGCGTGCCAGGGACCGAGGCGGGCGCCTGGACGCCGAGCCGCTCCCGTGCCTCCGCCGCGATCTCCGCCGGCGGTCCCAACCGCTCGACGATGTTGCGGAGCTGCGCCTCTGTCGGGTCGGTCAGCTCGCCGCGGGCGTCCTCGAAATGCGCCTTGACCTCGAGAACGATCTCCGCCCGGTGGGCGGGGGGGAGGTCGCGCAACTCGCACCCAGGTACTCGTCCAGGATCTGACTCGCTCCAACTGTCATTTCGCGCCCTCCGCCGAGACCACCGATTCGACCGCATTACGAAACCGCCGCCAGCTCGACCGGAACTCGTGCAGCGCCCGCCGGCCACTCTCGGTGAGCCGGTAATAGCGGCGCGGGGGACCGGAAGCTGACTCCTGCCATTCGGTCAGCACCTGGGCTTCCCGCCGCATCCGGGCCAGGAGGGGGTAGATCGTGCCCTCGCTGGTCAGCAGCCCGTCGGCGCGGTTCAGCCTCTGGACCAGCTCATGGCCGTAGTGCGGTCGCTCCTCCAGCAGCCCCAGGACGCAGTACTCGAGTACGCCCCGGCGCAGCTGCGTCTCCAGGGTGTCCAGCGGCATCGGCACAGAGTAGCGCAAGCATCCTTGCGCGGCAAGGTAGCCGGACCGGGTTGCTATAGTCGCCGCGCCCGATGAGCGGCAACACCGACGGCGTCCTCAGCGTGATGATGCCGATCTACAACGAGGAGAGGACGCTCGCCGTGATCCTCCGTCACGTCCTCGCCCGGCCCGAGGTGGGGGAGGTCATCGCCGTCGACGACGGCTCGACCGATCGCAGCTGGGAGATCCTGACCCAGGTCGCCGGAGGCGATCGGCGGCTCCGTCCGCTGAAGCAGGAGCGCAACCAGGGCAAGGGGCGGCGCTTCGCCGGGCGATCGGCGAGATCACGTTGCCCTACGCGCTCGTCCAGGACGCCGACCTGGAGTACGACCCGCGTGACTACCCGGCGCTGCTGGAGCCGCTGGTCGAAGGCCGAACCGATGTCGTCTTCGGCGCCCGGGGATTCGCCGCTCACACCGCTTACAGCTTCTGGTTCGTGGTGGGCAACCGGCTGGTGTCGCTCGCCACCAACATCCTCTTCGACTGCTATGTGTCAGACATCGAGACCGGCTTCAAGCTCTTCCGCTCGGCGCTCTGGAAGCGGCTGCAGCTGAGCGGCGAGCGGTTCGACATCGAGCCCGACATCACCGTCCGCGTGATCCGGCTCGGGTATCGGATCCACGAGGTTCCGATTCGCTACTACGCCCGGAGCCGCGCGGCCGGGAAGAAGCTGACCTGGCTCGATGGGGTTCGCGCCCTGCTCACCCTGTTGCGGCTGCGGGTGACGCCGCACCGGCGACTCTTCGGGATCGGCGACGACGCCTACCACCGCGAGCGGCAGGATGCGCTGGCCACCCGCCACCCACTCATCGACCCACCCGTCTAGCGAGCCCGCTCGGAGCCGCCAGACTGAGAGCCGTGACCGCCGAGCAGCGCCTGGTGCTCCTCTTCGACGGTACCTGTGGCCCCTGCACGCGGCTGGCCGACTTCGTCCGGCACCGCGACCACGCGGGCCGGATCCTGGTTCTGCCCAACCAGGCGCCGGGCGCGCTCGGGCGCTACGGCGTCAACCGCGCTGACGCGGACCGCTCGGCGTGGTTGATCGAACCCGGCGGCAGGCGGCTGGAAGGGGCGGCGGCGATCACCCGGGCACTCGAGGCGCTGGGCGGCGGCTGGCGGCTCCTGGCCGTGCCCGGCCGAGCCCGAGCGGTGGCCGCCGCCGAGGAGGTCGCCTACCGCTGGGTTGCGCGCAACCGCCGCCACCTGGCCTGGCTTGGGGTCATCCCGGAATGCGAGCGACCGGGCGCTCCGTGCTCGGATTGAGCCAGGCGGTGGGTTTCGGGCAGGATAGATAAACCGATGCCCGACAAGCCTCCCACACCGCCCGCACCCTCAACTCTCGACGCTCGCTTCTACGAGTTCCTCAACGGCCTGCCCCATACCCGTTACAGCGATCGCTACATCGGCCTCGTCTCCGATCTCGGCGAGGGCGCGGGCTGGGCGTTTGCGGGCATCTGGCTGGCGAGCCTGGACGGAAAGCGCGGCCGGCGGGCCGCCATTGCCTCAACGGCGGCGGCCGCCCTGTCCACCTACGTCGCGCAGCGGATGCTGAAACCCATCTTCCGCCGCAACCGGCCGTGGTTCACCCGCGAGGCGGCCCAGGTGGTCGGCGGCAAGACGCCCGACCACTCCTTCCCGTCCGGCCACACCGCGGCGTCGTTCGCGGCGGCGACCGCCCTGTCGCTTGCCTATCCCTCTGCCCGGCCCCTCCTCTACGTGACCGCGACCGCGGTCGGACTGTCCCGGATCCACCTCGGTCACCACTTCCCCTCCGACGTCATCGGCGGTGCGCTTCTGGGGACCGGGATCGGCTGGCTCAGCGGCCTTGCCATCGGGGTGCAGGGCCAGCCGGGTCGCGCCCGGAAGAGGTCGTCGCCGAGTTTCGAGAGCCTTCGTCGGTCGATCGCCGGCTAGCCTAGGGCACGGTGCTGAGAGCCCTCCGCCCCTACTCGCTCCAGGTTGCGTTCGTCCTCTACATCCCGCTCATCCTCTTCCTCGACGCGCACCTGACCAGCGTCTATCCCCAGTACGGCCTCGGCCTCCTGACCTTCGGCGTCCTCTATCTGAGCACCCGGTGGTCGCCCCCCTCGGAGCGGCGCCAGGTCTGGCTCTGTGTCGCCGTCGCGACCGGCTTTGAAGTCTTCGGCTCCCTGGTCTGGGGTCTTTACCGCTACCAGTTCCACAACCTTCCCCTGTACGTCCCGCCGGGTCACGGGCTGGTCTACCTCTTCGGCCTCACCGCAGCCCGGACGCCGCTCTTCCGCGTCCACGGCCGCGTCGTCACCCGGGTGGCGCTGGCCCTGGCGACCGCCTGGGCGGTCTCGGGGCTGACCTGGCTGCCCCTGCTGACCGGCCGGGTCGACGTTCTGGGGGCGCTCTGCCTGCCGATCTTCGCGTGGTTCATCTTCCGCTCGCCGCGGGCCGGCGTCTTCGCCGCGATCTTCTTCTGTACCTCGCTGCTGGAGATCTTCGGCACCGGCTTCGGCAACTGGCGCTGGGCCGCGACCGCACCCTACCTGCTCTTCCCGGCGGGCAATCCACCCTCGGTCATCGCCGGCGGCTACTGCGTGATCGACGGCACAGTCCTACTGCTTGCCGCGGCCGGCGCCCGCCTGCCACGGTGGCGGGCCTGGCCGGCGTCTCCCGTGATCGAACCGGAGTTCGCACCGGAACCCGCTTAAAAAGGTATAGCCGAACTGTAACATTAGAAGCGACGATGGCTGTCGCCCTCCAATCCTCGTCCGACCTCGAGCTCGAGCTCGACGATCCCGCCGAGGCAGCCCGGGACGCGGGTCTCGCCTACGTATCCGACAGCGCGCCGGGCATTCGTCGCCAACGCTCCAGAGACGGCTTCCGCTACCTCGATCTCGACGGAAAGACGGTCGTCCAGGTCGAGCGCCTGAACCGGATCCGCTCGCTCGCAATCCCCCCCGCGTGGACGGACGTCTGGATCTGCCCCAGCTCCCGCGGCCACCTGCAGGCCACCGGCCGGGACGCGCGCGGTCGCAAGCAGTACCGCTACCACTCTCGCTGGCGAGAGGTTCGCGACGAGACCAAGTTCGCGCGAATGATCGACTTCGGACACGCCCTGCCGCGCCTGCGCCGAAGGGTCGAGGGAGACCTCGAACTGCCCGGGCTGCCACAGGAGAAGGTTGTCGCGACCGTGATCCGGCTCCTCGACAGCAGCTGCATCCGGATCGGCAATACCGAGTACGCGCGCCACAACGAGAGCTTCGGCCTCACGACCATGCGGCAGGACCACGTCAGGGTCAGTGGCGAGCGGGTGCGCTTCAAGTTCCGGGGCAAGGCGAGAAAGGAGCACGAGATCACGGTCACCGATCGCCCCTGGCCGCCATCGTCTGGCGCTGCCAGGACCTTCCCGGCCAGGAGCTGTTCCGCTACCTGGATGAAGCCGGCGACGCGCGCCGGGTGGAGTCGTCCGACGTCAACGAGTACCTGCGCGAGGTGACCGGCGCCGATTTCACGGCGAAGGACTTCCGGACCTGGGCGGGAACGGTGCTGGCGGCCAACGCGCTGGCCCGACTCGGCGGGTACCAATCGGAGACGCAGGCCCGGCAGAACCTGGTCGAGGCGATCCGCTCGGTCGCCGAGAGGCTGGGCAACACCCGGGCGGTGTGCCGGAAGTGCTACGTCCACCCGGCGGTGATCGACGGCTACCTGGCGGGTCGCGTCATCCAGCCGTGCCGGGAACCGGGCGAGGCCTGCGAGCGCGCGGTCCTCGCCCTAGTCGAGAGCGAGGCGAAGGCGGCCTGAAGATGCCGGGGCGGCAGGGCGGCGAGACGGTGGCAACCCTCGGGGCTGGTGCCGTCGCCGGGACCCTCGCGACGGGCTTCATGAGCGCGGTCATGCTCGGCGCCAGGCGGATCGGGCTGATGGGCGAGATGCCGCCCGAGAAGATCACCGCCCGTTTCCTGGACTGGCTCGGCTGGCAGTCTCGGAGCAGCGAGACGCAGGACATCCTTTCCGTTGTCGCCCACGTCGGCTTCGGCGCCACCGCGGGCTCCCTCTTCGCCGTGATTGAGCGTCGTTTCCGCCCCCCGGCCCCTCCGGTGGTGGCCGGCATCGTCTTCGCCGCCGGCGTCTGGCTGGTCAGCTACCAGGGGTTGGTCCCGGCGCTGGGCATCATGGCCCCGGCCAGCCGCGACCGGCACGGGCGGCCGCAGTCGATGCTGGTCGCGCACCTCGTCTTCGGCGCGGCCCTCGGCGCCCTGCTCGGCCGCCCGGCTAGTCCGGCGAGGGTCGGAGGGAGTAGTGGTGAAGTCCTGCGGCATCGCCGCACGCTAT
>DAIRGV010000084.1:0-5358 GCA_036794405.1 Candidatus Dormiibacterota bacterium | reverse complement strand
CAGGTTGGAGATCGGGCCTCGAGTTCCGAACTCGACCAGGGCCACGTAGCCGACCGCCAGTAGCAGCAGGATCCCCCAGACCAGGTGGTGGACATGGGTCCCGCCGACGGACACATCGTGGAAGGGTTCGACGTTGTAGCCGTTGTAGCGGATCGAGTAAGTCAGCCCCCGGATGAAGACGAAGGTGAGGAGGAACGCCAGCGTGGCCAGGAAGAGTCGCTCCCGGCGGGGGTCGCGGGCAAGACGGTGACGGTAGACGCGGATGAAGCGACGGATGCTGTGCCGCCGTCGTCTCGGCGGCACAGGGGCAGGCATTGGAGCCCTAACGTACCACCCTCAGACGGGCCTTCCGGTTGCTGCCCAGGAAGTCGCGAATCAGCAGGTTGGTCTTGGTGGGGAACTCGTATTGTGGGACGTGGCCGCAGTCCTTCAGGACCACCGACTCGCAGTTGGGCAGGGCCTGGCACATGTGGTGCTCGAAGCGCGCCGGCACCAGCCAATCCTTCTCGCCCCACACAAACAGGGCCGGACGTTTGAGCGCGGGCAGACGATCCCAGAAGCCGTCCTCACCCGAAGGCTTCTCGAGGTAGACCTGGCGAGCCGCGGAGAAGAAGGCCACCCGACCCCGCGGCGACGCGAAGACGCGCAGGAACTCGTCGGTAAAGGAGTCGTACCACTCCGACCGCAGCCGGTCGGGCTTTGAGAACATGGAACGCGCGACCTCGACCACGGCCCGGTGGGTCAGCAGCATAGGGACCAGCGCCAGCTCCGGGCGCAGCAGCTTGACCAGGGGAACCGCCCGCCGCCCCCGAAGGAATGCCGGCGAGGGACACAGGAGAACCATGCGGTCGACCCGGTCGGGCAGGCTGAGGCCGGCCTCCAGGGCGATCCGCCCCCCCAGCGAGTTGCCGATCAGGACCGCCTTCTGGATCCCGACGGCGTCGAGGAAATCGCGCAACCACCTGGCGAAGAAGGGGAAGTCGTACGAGCGGATCGGCTTGCCCGAGCCGCCAAACCCGGGCAGGTCGGGGGCCAGCACGCGGTGGTCACGGGCCAGGTCCCAGAGCGGGGGCAGCATCGAGGCGTTGGTGGCGCCCAGGCCGTGGAGGAGAACCACCGGCGGGCCCGAGCCGGCCTCCAGGAAGAAGGTGTCGACGTCGCCGGCGCGCACCATTTTCGGGCGCGGGAACCGCCTGGGCCGGGCGCGGGTCGCGAACAGCCCCTCGATCTGCAGCGACAGAGCGATGTTGCCCCGGACTCGGAGCTTGCCCTCGAGGAAGGCCTCGACGCCTGAGGCCGAGCCTTTGATGATCGCTTCGAGCAGGTCGGGCTCGCCGTAAATGGCGGTCCGGGCCCGGACCCCGAAGAGTCCGACTCGACCCTGCTGGATCTCGACGCTCCAATGGTCAGGGCCATCCATGTGCAGCGCCACCTGGGCGTCGCCCATGGTGCGGAGCCCCGGCGTGAGCGACCCGCGATCCACGGTCCGGTCAGCGTGCCGGCGGCCGTCATCCTCGCCCCGTCGACCTTGGAGAAAGTCGACCAGCGCCTGGGAGCTCGAATCTGGTTGGACGTCGAGTGGATTCATATCGAGTGCGACGCGTTGGGGCCCTCTTTCTTGCAAAGTAACATGAAACGGTGACAAACCCCCGGTTGACGGACCGGTTCAGCCGAGAGATCGAGCAGCGGGAGACCAAGCGATGAAAGTAGGGCTGGTGCTGGGCGCCGGCGGCGTCATGGGCGGCGCCTGGATCACCGGGGGACTTGAGGCCCTGGCGGCCGAAACCGGCTGGGACCCGGCCAGCGCTGAGTTCATCGTCGGCACCTCGGCGGGGGCGATGATGGGCGCGCTGCTGGCGGCCGGCATACCTCCCTGGTTCATGGTGGCCCACTCGGCGGGCGACGACTTCGAGGGGTTCGCGGGGGCCGATGGCCGCCTCGCCGCGAGCGCCGACCGCTCCGCGGGAGCGCGTTTCACCTGGCACCGCGGCTTCCCCCGGCTGGCCCTGGGCTCGCCCGAGCTGATCATCCACGGCCTGCACAATTTCCGCACTACGTCCCCGCTGGGGTTGCTGGTGGGATGGGGGCCGCAGGGCCTGATCTCGACCGAGCCGCTCAAGGACGTCGTCCGCCGGGTGGTTCCCAGCGGCTGGGCCGATCATCCCAACCTCTGGCTGGTGGCGGCCGACTACGGCACCCTCGAGCGCACCGTCTTCGGCCGCGCCGGCTCCCCGCGAGCCGACCTGGCCGACGCCGTGGCGGCGGCCTGCGCCATCCCGAACTTCTATCACCCAGTCAAGATCGGCCAGCGTCGCTACATCGATGGCGGTATCAACTCCGTCTCCAACGTCGACCTGCTTGCCGACGAGGAGCTGGACCTGGTGATCTGCCTCAACCCCATGACCTCACTTCATCGCCCTCGACGGTTGGTGGCCCGGGCCGGGGCGGCGCTGAGGAGCCGTTACGGCCGGCAGCTCGGCCATGAGGCGCGGCTGCTGCGCGAGAGAGGCACCAAGGTGGTGTTGATCCAGCCGATCGCGCGCGACCTGGCCACGATGGGGCCGAACTACATGAGCTCCAAGCGGCGGCACGAGGTCATCGAGACCGCGATCGAGACGGTGGGCCAGCAGTTGCGCCAGCCCGAAGTTGCCGCCCTGCTGAGGAAGCTGCCCCCGGGCCAGTCCCACAAGGTCGCCCGGCCGGACCTGCCGGTGAGCGCCTGGGCAGACCTCATGGACATCGGCGGCCGCGCTCGCCGGTCGGCCTGATGGAGGATCCCTTCGAGCTGGTGCGCCGGGCGGCCGACGCCCTCCGACCCGATAAGATCGCCGCCGCGGTCGAACAGCAGATCTACACCGTGCGGGTCCTGCTCGGCACCGGGTTCGCCGCGCCGGTGCGCCCCGACAAGATCGCCAGAGCGGTCTGGCTGCTGCAGCGCTGGAGCAACACCCCGGCGGGCGCATACAGCATCAACGCCCTGACCAACCCCGAGCGCGACGCCGTCATCGACGAGCTCGGCAGTCTCACCTTCCGGGAGCTGCACCTGCGCACCAACGCCCTCGCCCACGAGCTCAGCAACGCCGGCATCGGTCCCGACCAGAACGTCGCCGTGATGTGCCGCAACCACCGTTATTTCGTCGAGGCCACGGTGGCCCTCTCCAAGCTGGGAGCCAACACCCTCTACCTCAACACCGCCTTCGCCGGTCCTCAGATCGCCGAGGTCGTCAAGCGCGAGGCCGCCAGCGCGGTCATCTACGACTCCGAGTTCGAGGGCCTAGTGGCAGCGGCCAAGGCCGGCCGTGCTTGCTACACCGCCTGGGAAAGCGATTCCACTAGCGCGCAGCCAACCCTGAAGCAGCTGATCGAGACCGGCGACCGGGGCGACCTCGACCCGCCGCTCGCCCCGGGCCGGGTGGTGATCCTGACCTCGGGGACGACCGGCACGCCCAAGGGCGCCGCCCGGTCGCAGCCCAAGAACCTCGACCCCGCGGTCGCCCTGCTCTCGAGGATCCCTCTGAAGGCTCGGGAGCGAGCCCTGATCGCGGCGCCGCTGTTCCACTCCTGGGGTTTTGCCCATTTCAGCCTCGGCCTCGTGCTCAGCTCGACCTACGTCCTTCAGCGTCATTTCGATCCCGAGGCCACCCTGGCCGCCGTCGAGCGATACCGCCCCACCGTGATGGCGGTGGTGCCGGTGATGCTGCAGCGGATCATGCAGCTGCCCGAGAAGGTGCGGCGCAAGTACGACACCTCATCGCTGCGGGTGGTCGCGGTCAGCGGCTCGGCCCTACCTGGAGAGCTCGCCACCAGCTTCATGGACGAGTTCGGCGACATCCTCTACAACCTCTACGGGTCGACCGAGGCGGCCTGGGCATCGATCGCCACCCCTCAGGACCTGCGAGCGGCTCCCGGCACCGCGGGCGTTCCCCCGCGAGGGACAGTGGTGCGCCTCTTCGACGATCAGAACCAGGAGGTCCAACCCGGGGGAACTGGCCGCATATTCGTCGCCAATGAGATGCTCTTCGATGGTTACACCAGCGGCGGCAACAAGGCCAACATCGAGGGCATGCTGAGCACCGGTGACGTCGGTCATATCGATGCCAACGGGCGCCTCTTTGTCGAGGGCCGCGACGACGAGATGATCGTTTCGGGTGGCGAAAACGTCTTCCCGGCCGAGGTCGAAGACCTGCTCGCGCGCCACGCAGGCGTCGCCGAGGCCGCCGTCATCGGTATTCCTGACAAGGAGTTCGGTCAGAGGCTGAAGGCCTTCGTGGTGCGCCGGCCGGGATCCAAGCTGACCGACGAACAGCTGAAGACCTACGTCAAGTCCAACCTGGCGCGGTACAAGGTGCCTCGCGAGGTCGAGTTCATGGACGAGCTGCCTCGCAACTCCACTGGCAAGGTCGTCAAACGCAAACTCGCGCCGCCGGCGCACAAGGGCAACGGCGCGAAGCCCGCCGCCCGCAGCTCAAAGCGGGCGTCGCAGAAGACCCGCTAGGCGGTCTTGCGCCAGGCCTGGGCGTACATCCGCTGCGCCACCACCGGAGCGGTGCGGCTGAGGACCTCCTCGTCGACCGCGTCAGCCGCCTGCTTCAGCTCGGGGAACCCGCTGAGGCCGCCGGACGCGAGCGCCGTCGGCCACTGCACCGTGTTCCAGACCACGCATTCCAAGCCCACGCGCGGGCACTTGGTGCTTGGTGATGCCGCTGTAAGGCCACAATGTGGCGTGCAGCAGCTGCTCATCGACCTCCATCTCGGTGTCTGGCTGGCGCTCATGGTCATGGTCGCGGTGATCCTCGTGAGCGGGTTCCCAGCAGCGCTCGGGGGCCGGCAACCGCCCGCGCTCTACGTGCCGCTACACCGCGCCGCCGCCGGGCTGATCGGCCTGCAGGTCGTCATCGGGGCGCTCCTTTTCGCCACCGGTCGGCGGCCGCAGACGCTGCTGCACCTCGTCTACGCCGCAGCCGCATTGGCCACAATGCCGGTAGCGCGAGCCCTCGCCAGGGGCAGCCGAGGCAACGCCCGCTGGTATCAGCTGGGCGCGACTTTGCTCCTCTTGGGGCTGCTCTTGAGGCTCTTCGGCACCGGTTAGAAGGTCTCCACCACGTCTACGCGAGGGCAGCCTGAGATGCGGATCGCTTATCGCCCCCCTCCAGCCGCGACCGGCCCGCGCTCAGCCGTGGTCGATGGCGATGAAGCCCGCGATGCCGACGACGTACAGAACCAGGACCGCGATCGAGTCCGGACCCAATCTCAGGTACTGCTTCTGGGGTCGGAAGATCAACCCGAAGACGTACACCCCGGTCAGCAGGATCCCGAGCGCGGCCATGAAGACGTCGGTCTTGGCCGCCTTTCCCAGGA
>DAIRGV010000030.1:0-26586 GCA_036794405.1 Candidatus Dormiibacterota bacterium | reverse complement strand
GATGATGGCGGCGGTCCGCCGCTCCCACTCGACCAGGTCGTGGGCGTGGCTGCCGGGCGGGGTGAAGAAACGAGCGAACCGGAGCCCTCGGGTACCCCGCGGCGAAGAGGGTTTGCGTGAGGTTTCAGCTGCGACGTCGGCTACGTTCTTGGCCATTTACTACGACTCTCCTTTGCCGACGCCACGCCTCGAGATTCCCTGGGCGCCGGGTGATTGGTTCCGCTCGGTTGGACTGCTTTTCGGCTGATCGGCGGCAGGGATGGAAGAGGCCCCAGAGCATGCCCGCCACATATGCCCCAGGGCCTCGACCTGTGCCGAACTCTACCGAGCCGATTCACGATTGTCAAGACTTTAAGCACAATATGTTTGGGTCCGGGCGGCATCGAGGCACCATATGTTGGTGCATAACTCTGTGGAGAACATGGCTTGAACTGGGGAACGACGGTGGATGAGCGGGTAAAGTCTGGGCAAAAGTTGGGCAATGGCTGATCTCGACCGAATTCCCCTGGAAGAGGTCTACATGCGGATGGCGGAGGAGCTCGCCAAGCGCTCCACCTGCGCCCGCAACCAGGTTGGGTCGGTGATCGCCAACGCCGAGCTCACGCAGGTCCTCGGGATCGGCTACAACGGCAACGCCCGCGGCCTGGCCAACACCTGCGACAGCTCCATCCCGGGCTCCTGCGGCTGCGTCCACTCGGAGGCGAACTGCCTCGTCAAGGCCGGCGCGCTGATCCCCGGCAAGGTGATGTTCGTGACCACCTCACCCTGCGTGATGTGCGCCAAGATGACGATCAACGCCAACGTGGCGAGGGTCTTCTTCCGGAGCGCCTACCGGGACCCGGCGGGCCTGGCCGTCCTGGGCGACGGGGGCGTCGACACAGTCCTCTACGACAGCTTCCGGGACCGCTGGCGGTGAGCGACCCGCTCGGCGACCGCGAGCGGCTGCCGGTCCTGCTGGCCCAGGCGGCGGAGGCCGCCAGTCGCTACCTTGCCGGGATCGACGGCGAGCGGGTCCACGGCGGTGGGGTGGAGGAGGCCGTGGCCGCCTTCGGCGGAAGCCTGCCCGAGCTGGGTGGCGGCTCGGCCGAGGCGATCGCCCTGCTGGCCGAGGAGGGCATCGCGGCCGCGACCCGCTCCGCCGGTCCCCGCTTCTTCCACTTCGTCACCGGGGGATCGACCCCGGCCGCGCTGGCCGCCGATTGGCTCGCCTCGGCGCTCGACCAGAACTCCTTCAGCTGGGTCAGCTCGCCGCTCGCCTCGCGCCTCGAGCTGGTGGCGACCGGCTGGCTGAAGGAGCTCTTCGGGCTGCCGCCGAGCTGGGGGGCCGTTCTCACCACCGGCGCCACCATGGCCAACTTCACCGGCCTCGGAGCGGCCCGCCGGTGGTGGGCCGGAGAGCACGGCGTCGACCTCGATGAGCAGGGCTTCGCGGGCCTGCCGCCGGTTCCGGTGCTGACCAGTGGCTATCTCCACGGCAGCTCGGTCAAGGCGCTGGCGATGCTCGGCATCGGCCGATCGCGGATCCGCCGCTTCGCCGCCGACGCCACCGGGCGGCTGGACCGGGACGCCTTCGCGGCGGCCCTGGATCAGCTCGGCGGTGCGCCGGCGATCGTCATCGCCAACGCCGGCGAGGTCAACGCCGGCGACTTCGACCCGATCGAGGAGATGATCGAGCTCGCCCACGCGGCCAACGCCTGGGTCCATATCGACGGTGCCTTCGGCCTTTTCGTCCGGGTCTCCATCGGCGCCGCCGGGCTGGCCCGCGGCGTCGAGGGCGCCGACTCGGTCATCGCCGACGGCCACAAGTGGCTCAACGTCCCCTACGACTGCGGCTTCGCCTTCGTGCGCGATCCCGAGCTCATGCATGGCGCCTTCAAGATCGCCGGCCCTTACCTGCCGATCGGCAGCGACGATCGGCCCAGCTTCGCCGATTTCGGGCCGGAGGCTTCCCGGCGGGCGCGGGCGCTGGCGGTCTGGGCAACCCTGAGCGCCTATGGCCGCGAGGGCTACCGCGAGATGGTCGACCGCCACCTCGAGCTCGCCCGTGAGGTCGGGGCCGAGGTGGAGGCGAGCGACGACTTCGAGCTGCTCGCACCGGTCCGGATCAACGTCATCTGCTTCCGCTACCGCCCGCCCGGCGTGCCCGAGCCGGCGCTCGACGAACTCAACCGTCGGCTCGGCGCGGCGATCCTCGAGGACGGCCGCGTCTACTTCGGCACCACCGTCTACGCCGGGAAGGTCGCCTTCCGGCCCGCCCTCTCCAACTGGCGGACGACGGCGGTCGACGCCGGCCTCATCGTCTCGGTCGCGCGCGAGCTCGGGGAATCCCTGGCAGCGTCTCGCTGACGACCTCGAAGCGACCGTCGGTCACCCGCACGACCGGGCGCACGATGTGGACCCGACGCGGGATCCGGTAGCGCTCGAGCAGCGAATCGGCGTCGCTCTCGACCGCGACCATCCGGAGCACCCGCTCGGTCGCGAAGACCATCGTGAAGGCGGCATCGGCGAAGGCCTCCTCGGGCGAGACCCAGAACCACTCGTCCACCTCGCCCGGCTGCGGGTGCACCTCCTGGCCCGCCGGCAGCCGGGCGAGGTAGAAGCGGGTGTCGAACCGGCGTCGCAGCTGCTCCGGCGTGACCCATCGGGCGAAGTAGGCGAGCTCGTCGAGGGCCGGCTCGAGGTGTGCCTCCTTGAGAGCGGTCGGGAAGCTGATGCCGTGCGCGAGGCGGAGCCGGATCCGGTCCGCGTCGGCCTCGGTGGCGGGGCCGCGGGGGTTGCGGGCGAGGAGGATGCCCAGCTCCTCGAACAGCTCCCGGACCGCCGCGCCGCGGAGGGAGTCGCCGAGCAGGCGGTCCTCGGCATGGACGCTGCCGCCCGGGAAGACATGGGCGCCAGGTGCGAAATCGGCGCCCCCGGGGCGTCGGAGCATGAGCACCTGCCACGGGTCGGTGCCGCGCAGCAGCAGCACGGTCGAGGCCGGGCGCGGCTTGACCGGGGGCCCGTCGTGGAGCACGCCCGCCAGGCCGGGGGGGATCTGGGACAAGGGCTCAAGTCTACGATTGGCGGCTGTGGACCTCGGGCTTGCGGGTCGGACCGCCCTTGTCACCGGCGGCACCCGCGGCATCGGGCTGGCGATCGCCCGCGGCCTGGTCGGGGAACGCGCACGGGTCGCTGTCGTGGCCCGGGGCGAGGAGGCGCTGCGCGCGACCGAGACCGAGCTCGGCGTTACCGGCGTCGCGGCCGACCTGTCGACCGAGGAGGGCTGCGAGCGCGCCTTCCAGGAGGCCGTGGCGGCTCTCGGCCAGGTCGACATCCTGGTCAACAACCTCGGTGGCCGGGCGGGCACCACCTGGGCGGACACCGGTGTGCCCGAGCTGGAGACGGCGCTGACCGTGAACCTCTTCGCGGCGGTGCGGATGAGCCGCCACGCGTTACCGGGTATGACCGCCCGGGGCTGGGGTCGGATCCTGGTCATCAGCTCGATCTATGGCCGCGAGGCGGGCGGTGCCCCCTCCTACAACGCGGCCAAGGCGGCCGAGATCAGCTTTGCCGCGTCACTGGCCCGGGAGGTGGGGGAGAAGGGGGTCCTGGTCAATTCGATCGCGCCTGGCTCGATCCTCTTCGACGGCGGCTCCTGGGACCGCCGTCAGAAGTCCGACCCGGAGGGGATCGCCGCTTTCGTCGCGCGCGAGCTCCCGCTTCACCGCTTCGGCCGGCCGGAGGAGGTGGCGGCGGTGGCGACCTTCCTCTGCGGCGAACGCGCGAGCCTCGTGAACGGGGCCTGCATCACCGTGGACGGGGGCCAGTCCCGCTCCTTCTAGGCTCGGGGCGCTGGCTCTAGCGGGCGACCGACACCGGGGCGGCGCCCAGCTGCGCCAGCCCGAAGAGCAGCGAGGGGAGGATGCCGAGCAGAAGCGCCAGCACCGCCGAGACGCCGAGGGTGATGATCGCCCCGACCGGGACCCGGTGGCGGATCCCCTCGACGGCGGGGCGGGTCCACAGGTGGACGACCACCCGGAAGTAGTAGTAGACCGAGACGACGCTCATCAGGACGGCGATGACGACGACCCAGGTGTAGCCATTGGCGACGGCCGCCGAGAAGAGGAAGAACTTGCCGATGAAGCCGACCGTGGGCGGGAAACCGGCGAGCGAGAACATGAACACCGTCATCACTCCCGCCAGCAGTGGGTGCCGGTAGCCGAGGCCGTCGAGGTCCTCGAAGCGGTCGCGGTCACCCTCCGGCCCGGCCAGGACGATCAGCACCGCGAAGGCGCCGAAGTTCATGAACAGGTAGGCGACGAGGTAGAAGAGCACCGCCGCCTGGCCCGCCCCGTGCCCGCCGAGGACGCCGACCAGGATGTAGCCCGCCTGGGCGATGCCGGAGTATGCGAGAAGGCGCTTCAGGCTCTGCTGGACGAGCGCGGCGAGGTTACCGATCACCATGCTGGCGATGGCGACGACCGCCAGCAGCGCACCCCAGTCCGGGCTCAGCCCGGGGAGACCCTGCCCGAAGACGCGGATGATCATGGCGAAAGCGGCGGCCTTGGTCCCGACCGACATGAAGGCCGTCACGGGGAGCGGAGCGCCCTCGTAAACGTCCGGCGTCCACATCTGGAACGGCGCTGCGGAAACCTTGAACGCGAACCCGATGCCCATCAGGATCACGCCCAGGATGAGGAGGTTGCTGCCGGTGTCGGTGCCAGCCGCCGTGGCGATCCTGGCCAGCACCGTCGAACCGGTCGCCCCGTAGACGAGCGCCATCCCGTAGAGGACGAAGGCGCTCGCGAAGCCGCCGATGAGCAGGTACTTGACCCCTGCCTCCTGGGAGCGGGTATCGCGGCGGGCGAAGCCCGTCATCACGTAGAGCGAGATCGAGAGAAGCTCGAGGCCGAGGAAGATCGAGACCAGCGAGGCCGCCGAACCCATCACCATCATCCCGGCGGTGGCAGCCAGCAGCAGGATGTAGAACTCGGGCTGGAGAAAGTCGCGCCGGGCCAGGTAGGGGTGGGTGACGACGATGGTCAGGATGCCCAGCAGCGCGAAGAGGAGGTGGAAGTAGACGGCGAAATCGTCGCCGGTCGCGAAGTGGCTGTAGGCGTCGTGGCCGCGGGAGTGGTAAAGGAGTAGCGCCGCGACGATGGCCGCGGCCAGCCCGGCGAGGGAGATCGCCGCCGCCGCCCGGCCGCGGGAGGCCTCCGGCAGGACCAGGTCGGCGACCATCGCGACCAGCAGCGCCACCGTCACCATCACGATCGGTGACACCTGCGCCAGGTCGGTCAGCGCCTGCGCCCAGCTGTAGTTCACGGTGGCGGCGAGCATCAATGCCACGGCAGGCCGATTCCGAGCGTGGCGGCGCTCATGACGCGGGTCAGGAGATAGGGGTAGAGGCCGAGCACGAACATCAGGGCGAGGAGCGGCGCCAGCAGCGCCAGCTGCATGCCGCGGAGGTCGATCCCGGCCGCCCGCGGCTGCTCCGCCTGGCCCTGGTGGCCGTGGGGCAGCTCCCCGCCGGTGGCCGGCGCGTACATCGCGCCCTGGAAGAGGCGGAGCATGTAGACCGGCGCGAGGACCAGCCCGATGCAGGCCAGCGCGGTCAGCAGCGGGCTGAAGGCCCAGGCGCCGAGCAGGATCATGAACTCGCCGACGAAGCTGTTCAGGCCGGGCAGGCCGAGAGCGGCGAGGGTGACCAGGAGGAAGACTCCGGCGAGGATCGGCATCCGCGGGGCGAGCCCGAAGAGCGCCCTCCGGTCACGGGAGCCGGTGCGCTCCTCGATCCAGGCGACGAGCAGGAAGAGCGCCGGCACGATCAGTCCGTGGTTGACCATCTGGATCACAGCGCCCTGCTGCCCCTGCGCGTTGAAGCTGAAGATGCCGAGCACGATGAAGCCCATGTGGCTGAGGCTGGAGTAGGCGACCAGCGCCTTCATGTCGGTCTGGGCGAGCGCCATCAGCGCTCCCCAGACGATGCCAAGGACGGCCAGCACCGGCAGCACCGCGTTCCAGTTCCAGAGCCAGGTCGGGTTGTGGAAGAGCGGGATCAGGATCCGGAGCATGGCGTAGGAGCCGGTCTTCGCCATCACGCCGGCGAAGGCCAGCAGCATCGGAGTCGGGGCGGCCAGGTAGGCGTCGCGCAGCCAGCCGTGGAAGGGGAAGACGGGCACCTTGACGGCGAAGGCGGCGGCAAAGAGGAAGAAAAGGCCGAACTGGACCTCCGGGCTCGCCTGGTGGCGCGCCAGGTCGGGCAGGTTGAACGAGCGCGAGCCGGTGAAGTAGAACTCGCCGATGATCCCGACCAGCATCAGGAGCGAACCGGCAAGGGTGAAAAGGACGAACTTGAGCGAGGCGAAGAGGGGGCGATCGCCCTCGCCCCACATCCAGAGCAGGAAGTAGGCGGGGATCAGCATCGCCTCCCAGAAGAAGTAGAAGAGGATCAGGTCGACGCTGAGGAAGACCCCGGCCATGCCGCCCTCCATCACCAGCAGGAGGCCGAGGAAGTGGGAGCTTCTCTTCTCCAGCAGGGCCGGCGTGGCGACCACCGCGAGGAGGCCGATCAGCGCGTTGAGAAGGACCATCCAGACGCTGATCGAATCGATCCCGAGGTAGTAGTCGACCTTCACCTGGGGGATCCAGCTCAGCTGCTCGGCGAACTGGTAGCCGTGGCCACCGGGGTCGAAGGCCAGCGCCACGTAGCCGGCGAGGGCGAGTGCCACCGCGGCCACCAGCACGGCCAGCCACTTCCCGAACTGGGTGGGGAGGAAGGCGACGGCGATGCCGCCGGCGACGGGCACGAGCCAGATCGCGGTCAGCACTTAGCTGTACGCCCGCCAGAGCACGACGAAGCCGGCGACCACGGCCCCCCCGACGAAGACCAGCACGTAGGAACGGAAGTAGCCGTTCTCGGCCAGGCTGAGGCTGTCGCCCCCCTCCTCGAGCACTCGCGCGACGCCGGTCAGCGAGCCGTCGATCAACGTCCGGTCGACGCTCCGGTCGCCCCAGTGGGCAATCCGGTCGAGTGGTCGCACGAAAACGCGGTCGTAGAGCTGGTCGAAGTAGTACTTGTGCTCGAGCAGCGCCTGGAGCCGGGGAATCCGGGCGCTCCACGGTTCGGGATGCGCCATCGCCACCTCGGCCATGCGGTCGAGGAAGCGCGCGCGCCGCTCCGCGCGCGGAACGTACATCAGGTAGGCGATGAGGAAAGCCGCCCCGGCCAGGACCAGGGTCGCGATGGTGACAATGAGCTCGAGATCGCTCGCCGCCCACCGGACCCGGCCGACCACGGGGTCCAGGTAGTCCTCCACCAACCGCGTACCGAAGCCGAGCGCCGAGGTCTGCAGCAGTCCGCCGACGGTGCTCAGCAGGGCGAGCGCGAGGACTGGGATCAGCATCACGCGAGGCGCCTCCTGGGGCACCGCCACCGGTCGCGTGGCGGAGGGCGCGCCCCAGAACGAGATCCACCACATCCGGCCGGTGTAGAACCCGGTCAGGATCGCCGTTCCGAAGCCGACGAGCCAGAGCCAGAGGGAGAACGAATCGGGCTTGGAGAAGACCGAGCCGAGGACCAGCTCCTTGGAGAAGAAGCCGACGAAGGGGATGATCCCGACCAGCGCGAGCGAGCCGATCAGAAAGGCGATCGAGGTCGGCCGCAGCTGCCGCCACAGACCACCGAAACGGCGCATGTCCTGCTCGTCGTCGAGGGCGTGGATGACGTTGCCGGCGCTCATGAAGAGGAGGGCCTTGAAGAAGGCGTGGCTCAGCAGGTGGAAGAAGGCGGCTGAGTAGGCGCCCACCCCGACGGCGAGGAACATGTAGCCGATCTGGCTCATCGTCGAATAGGCGAGCACCCGCTTGATGTCGACCTGGACGATGGCGATCGTCGCCGCGAAGAGCGCGGTCACCGCGCCGATCACGGCCACCGTGTTGTGGGCGTAGGTCGCGACGTCGTAAATCGGGTGCAGCCGCCCGACCAAGTACACGCCCGCAGTGACCATGGTCGCGGCGTGGATCAGGGCGCTGACCGGTGTCGGGCCCTCCATCGCATCCGGCAGCCAGGTGTGCAGCGGCAGCTGCGCGGACTTGGCGATCGCGCCGACGAGAAAGAGGAAGGCGGCCAGCTCGAGGCCGGAGCCGTCGCTCCGGGGGATCGCCCTGAACACCCCGGCGTAGGTGGCCGAATGGAACTGGTAGAAGACGACGAAGGTGCCGAGAATCATCCCGATGTCGCCGATCACGTTCATGACGAACGCTTTGCGGGCGGCGAGGACCGCCGAGAGCCGCCAGTAGTAGAAGCCGATCAGCAGGTAGCTGGAGAGGCCGACCAGGGCCCAGCCGACGATGAGGAAGACGAAGTTGCCGGCCAGGACCAGGAGCAGCATCGAGAAGACGAAGACGTCCATGTAGCAGAAGAAGCGCGCGTAGCCGGCGTCGTCCTCGTGCCCCATGTAGCCGACCGAGTAGGTGACGATCAGCCCGCCGACGCCGGTGATGACGAGGCACATGAAGAGCGACAGGTGGTCGAGCAGCAGGTTGAAGGGAACCTCGAACCCGCCGGAGCGGATCCAGGTCCAGTAGGTCTGGTCGACGCTGACGTTGGTGAAAAAGCCGTAGAGGACGCCGAGGAAGGCGAGCCAGATCACGCCCGGCCCGACGATGATCGTGTAGAGCCGCGGCCAGCGCCAGCCGCGACCCGCCAGCAGGGCGCCGCCGGCGGCCGGTAGCAGCAGGATGACGAGCGGAAGCCAGTTCAAAGTCTCTTCACCCGCGCAGCTCGTTCAGCTGGTCGATGTCCTCGATTTCCCGGAGCCGGAAGATGTCGACCAGGATGCCGAGCCCGATCACCGCCTCGGCGGCGGCCACGGTCAGCGCCATCAGGGCGAAGAGCTGCCCGTCGAGGTTCTCGAGTTGGCGGCTGAAGGTGATCAGGGTCAGGTTGGCCGCGTTCAGCATCAGCTCGACGCAGACCAGGAGCACGATCGGGTTGCGCCGCACCAGCAGGCCGACCGCGCCGATCACGAAGAGGAGCGCGGCGAGGAACAGGAACCAGGAGGTGTCGATCGACTCGCCGGCGATCCGCAGAGTCCCGGCGTCGAGATAGCTCACCGGCGCTGCTCGCGGCTCAGGTAGATGGCGCCGACAGCGGCGACGAGCAGGATTAGGGAGGTCAGCTCGAAGGGGTAGAGGTAGGTCGTGAAGAGAACCAGCGCGACCTGCTCGACGCTGCCGAAGAGGCTGATGTCGCCACCCGCCGGCGCGTGGTAGCGCAGGTTCCCGAGCAGCGACACCAACAGCGCCGCGAAGGCGGCGGCGACGATCACCGCCAGCGTGCCCTGGTGCGGCAGGCGGGAGCCGGCGAGCTCGCGGACCGGCCCTAGGAGGGCGATCACGAAGACGAAGAGGACCATCACCGCCCCGGCGTAGACGATCAGCTGGACCGCGAAGAGGAACTGGGCGCTGAGGAGCAGGAAGAGGACCGAGAGCGCGAGCATCACCAGGACCAGGCTGAGCACGCTGGCGATCGGGTTGCGGAAGAGCACGATGCCGACGGCGCCGGCCAGCGAAAGGATGGCCGCGACCACGAAGATCGCCGTAATCAAGCTTCGGTGCCCGGTCCGCCGACCTCTCTGGCCACCTCGCGCGGGTCTGGCTCGAGCAGCTTCTCCTTGGTGTAGATGAACTTCTCGCGGCTGTCGTCGGCCAGCTCGTACTCGGGGCCGAGGACGATCGCCTGCACCGGGCACGCCTCCTCGCAGTAGCCGCAGAAGATGCAGCGCAGCATGTTGATCTCGTAGACCTTGGCGTAACGTTCGCCGGGCGAGACGCGATGCTCGGGAGTGTTCTCGGACGCGATCACCAGGATGCAGCCGACCGGGCAGGCGGCGGCGCAGAGCTCGCACCCGATGCAGCGCTCGAGCCCGTTGTCGTAACGGCGCAGATAGTGACGGCCGCGGTACCGCTCCGACCGCGGCGACTTGTCCTCGGGGTACTGCACGGTGAGGCTCGGCTTGAGAGCCTCCGAGAAGGTCGCGCCGAGGCCCTTGGCGAGGCCGAGCAGCTCTTTGCCGAGGCTCAGCTGCGCGGTCTGGCGAGGCGGTCGTGGTTGATCGGCCATGGTGGTCGGCTATCCCCCCAGCGCGACCGCGATCACGGCGGTCACGATCACGTTGGCGATGGCGAGCGGCAGCAGGACCTTCCACCCCAGCTTCATGAGGCTGTCGTAGCGCAGGCGCGGCAGCGTCGAGCGGATCCAGATGTAGAAGAAGAGGAAGATCGAGATCTTGATCATCAGCCAGAGGATGGGTGGGAGGAGCGGACCCTGGCCCCCGCCCAGGAAGAGCACGCTGGCGATCGTCGAGACCGCGAAGATGTTCATGTACTCGGCGAGGTAGAACATCGCGAACTTGAAGCCCGAGTACTCGGTATGGAAGCCGCCGACCAGCTCCTGCTCGGCCTCGGGGAGGTCGAAGGGCGCGCGGTTGGTCTCCGCCACCGCCGCGACCAGGTAGATCACGAAGCCGAGCGGCGTGACGACGATCAGCGGCAGCGACAGTGGGCCGAGGTGGACCGCGTAATTGGCGATGTCCTGCAGTCGGAGCGAGCCGACGATGATGAAGGTGGGCACCAGGGAGAGGCCGAGCGCCAGCTCGTAGCTGATCAGCTGCGCCGCGCCGCGGAGCCCGCCCAGCAGTGAGTACTTGTTGTTCGACGAATAGCCGCCGAGGATGATCGCGTAGACGTTCATCGCGCTGATCGCGAAGATGACCAGGATCCCGATGTTGACGTTGGCGATCCAGTAGACGGTGGCGCCGCTGTACCAGAGCGCGAAGGGCACCACCGACCAGGTCATCAACGCCGCCAGCACGGCCACCGCCGGCGCCAGCAGGTAGGTGAAGCGATCGACGCCGGTGGGCATGAAGCTCTCCTTGGTCAGCAGCTTCACGCCGTCCACCGCCGACTGGAGGAGGCCGAAGGGTCCGACCCGGTTCGGCCCCGGCCGGCGCTGGAAGCGGCCGATCAGGACCCGCTCGGCAAATACGACGTAGGCGGTCACCGTGAGCAGGATGAAGAAGGTGAGCAGCATCGCGCCCACCACCACCACCCAGTGGCCGACGGGGTCGGTGTAGATACCGCCCGGGTTGGGGCCGTTGTAGACCGCGGGCGGGATCACGGTCGCGCCGCTCCCTGCAGCACCGGCGGCGCCCCGTCGCCGGTCGAGGCCACCTCGGACAGCGCCGCGAGCTCGGGATGAGCCGTCGCGACCTCGCGCTGGAGAGCGAAGATGCCCGGGTGGTCGAGCTCCAGCCCGAGGTAGGTGGCGAGCTCGACCAGCACCTCCCAGCCCTGGCGTCGCGGCTGCTCCAGGTCGAGCGGCGGGCGCAGCAGCTGGACTCGGCCCTCGAGGTTGGTGTAGCTGCCCTGGCGCTCGGCGAAGCTGGCCGCGGGCAGGACGACGGCCGCGCCCGCGTGCTCGGGCCGGGGCAGGTGGTCCCAGGCGGCGTGGAAGCGGACGGTCCGCGGCACCCCGGCGGTCGGCGGCGGCCCCCAGCTCAGCAGCGCGTCGATCCCGTCGAGCGAATCCCAGCCGGCGACACCGGCGGCCAGGGCGCCGCGCTCGTTGGTCGCCCGGTAGAGCGGCATCGTCTTCGCTCCCAGCGCCCGCGCCAGCTCGTCGACGGCGGCGGCGACGTCCTCGGAGCCGTGCCCGTCGCCGTAGAGGATGCCGACCGGGCCGTCCTTCAACGCATCGTGGCCGCCCAGGGCCCGGACGGCGTCCGCCGCCCCGCCCGGCTCGGTCCCGATGTGGATGACGCCGGGGTGGCGGTCGAAGTCCGTCTCGGCCGGGTTGAGCGTCAGCAGGCGCGCACCGCGGCGGACCGCCTTTTTGACGCGGAGGTTGACGATCGGCGCGTCCTCCCGGACGTCCGAGGCGACGATCACGATCGCCTTCAGTGCGTCGATCTCGCGGATCGGCAGCTGGTCGGCCGCGGGCGGGTTCAGCGCGGTGCGCCCGTGCATCTTGACGCGGGCCCCCTTCAGTGGGCCGTCGAGCAGGCGCCGGAAGAGGAAGGCCTCCTCGTTGGTGAGGTCGGCCGGCAGGGAGAGGCCGAGCTTGGCGCCCTTGCCGGCGATCCCGGCGGCGGCGGCCGCGATCGCCTTCTCCCAGCTCGTCTCGGCTCCGCCAAGGCTGGGGGCGAGGAGCCGGGCGGGATCGTTGACGTCGGTGTAGTCGAAACGGCCGCGGTCACAGATCCAGCCGTCGTCGATCTCGTCGTTCTCGCGGCTGGTGACGCGCATCAGCTCGCCGCGCCGCTCCCAGAGGTTGACGTTGCAGCCGACCGCGCACTTGGAGCAGACGCTCGGCGTGTGGCGCATGTCCCAGGGGCGGGACTGGAACCGCCAGACCCTCGAGGTGAGGGCGCCGACCGGGCAGAGGTCGATGATGTTGCCGCTGAACACGCTCGTCAGCGGCTCGTCGAACTGGGTGGCGATGTACGACTCGACGCCCCGCTGCGCCGTCGTGAGCTCCTGCTCCCAGGCGATCTCGTCGTAGTAGCGGGTGCAGCGGTAGCAGAGCACGCAGCGCTCGCGGTCGAGGGCGATGTTGGGGCTGATCGGCAGCGGCTTGGGGAAGTGGAGGCGGGAGTCGACGACCCGGCTCACGGGGTAGCCGTGGCGGTAGGTGAAGTCCTGCAGCGGGCATTCTCCGCCCTTGTCGCAGACCGGGCAGTCGAGCGGGTGGTTGGTCAGCTCGAACTCGAGAATGTCGGCGCGCGCCCTGACCGCCATGGCGCTCGTGACGCGGACCGTCATCCCCTCGGCGACCGGCGTCGTGCAGGCGGTCTGTGCGCGCGGCGGGCCGGGACTGATCTCGACCAGGCAGAGCCGGCAGGCGCCGACCGGGTCGAGCTTGTGGTGGTAGCAGAAGACCGGGATCTCGATGCCGACCCGCTTCGCCGCCTCGACGATCAGGGTGCCCTTGGGCACCGTCACGGCGATGCCGTCGATCGTCAGCGTCGCCGAGTTCGGGTCCTTCACGACTTCGTCAGGCATGGGTGAGCTTGCGGCCCTCCACCGAGCACTCGTTGCGGAGGCAGTGCTCCTCGTACTCGTCCCGGAAGCGAGCCATCGTCCACTGGATGACCCAGCCCGCGGAGTCGCCGAGGCCGCAGAGGCAGCGGCCGCCGGCCAAGCCCTGCTGGACCCGGTCGAGGAGGGCCAGGTCGGCCGCGCCGCCGTTGCCGGAGAGCACCCGCTCGTAGGTCCGGACCGCCCAGTTGCTCCCGACCCGGCAGGGCGTGCACTTGCCGCACGACTCGTGGGCGTAGAACTGCAGCAGCCGGTACGCCATCTTCACGACGCAGCGGGTGTCGTCGGCAACGATGACGCCGCCCGAGCCGCCCATCGAGCTGACGGCGGCCAGCGCCTCCAAGTCGGTGCCGGTGTTGAGCATGTCGGCGGTCAGCACCGGCGAGGAGGAGCCCCCCGGCCACCAGACCTTGATCTTGCGGCCCGGCCGGGGCCCGCCGGCGAGCCCGAGGATCAGGTCGCTGAACGGCCGACCCAGCTCCATCTCGTAGTTGCCGGGCTTGCGGATGTCGCCGCTGACGGTGAACATCCGGGTGCCGTGTGATTTCTCGGTGCCCAGCTTGGCGTACTCGGCGCCGCCCTTCTCGATGATCCAGGGGACGGTGCTGAGCGTCTCGACGTTGTTGAGCAGGGTCGGCCGGCCCCAGGCTCCCTTGACGGCAGGGAAGGGCGGCCGGGAACGGGGCTGGGCGCGCTTGCCCTCGAGCGACTCGAGCAGCGCTGTCTCCTCGCCGCAGATGTAGGCGCCGTGGCCGCGGAACATCTGGATGTCGACCGGAAAGTCGACGCCGAACGGCGTCGCGCCGATGTAGCCCTTGGCCCGGGCCTGGTCGATCGCCTTCTGGACCAGCGCGTGCTGGAGGTCGTACTCGCCGCGGATGTAGATCCAGGCCTGCTGGGCGCCGATCGCCCGGCAGGCGATGAGGATCCCCTCCACCAACTGGTGGGGGTTGTTCTCCATCAGGTAGCGATCCTTCGCCGTGCCCGGCTCCGACTCGTCGGCGTTGACGACGACAAAGCGCGCGCCGCCGTCGGGGGGCGGCATGAAACCCCACTTGGTCCCGGTCGGGAAGCCGGCGCCGCCCCGGCCGCGGAGGCCGGAGATCTTCACCTCGTTGGCGATGTCCGAGGGTTGCATCTCGGTCAGCGCCTTCTTCCAGCTCCGGTAGCCGCCCTGCTCCTCGTAGACCTCGATGTCGGCGAGGTAGTCGATTCCGATCCAACGGGTCAGGACGTGGTCGGGGGCGGGGCCGTGGCTGCCGCGAAGCTCAGCCATCGGCCTTCTCCGGGGGCCGGCTCCGCGGTGGGGGGAAGGAGGTCGGCCGTGCCGAGGCCAGCAGCTCGTCGATCTTCTGGGAGGTCAGCTCGTAGTGGAGGCGGTGGCGGTAGCGCATCACCGGCGCGTACTCGCAGGCCCCGAGGCACTCGACCGGCTCGCAGCTGAACTGGCCGTCGTTGCTGACCTCGCCGTACTCGTGGACCCCGAAGGCCAGCTTCAGGTGGGCGAGGATCTCCTCGGCACCCCGCAGCTGGCAGCTGAGGTTGTTGCAGACGTAGAAGTGGTGCTTGCCGACCGGCTTCAGGTGGAAGAGGCTGTAGAAGGTGGCCACGCCCTCGACGTAGCCGGGGTCCAGGTCGAGCGCCTCGGCGACCTGGGCCATCCCGGCCGGGGTCAGGTGGCCGATCTCCTCCTGGATCAGGTCAAGGGCCGGCATCACCGCCGACCGCGAGCCGGGCGGGAAGCGCCCGGGCAGCTCGCGGATCTTCTTCAGGACCTGCTCTGAGACCGTGGCGCCCTCCCGCCCGTGCGACTCGGGGCGAGGGCCCGCCGGGCCGGTCTCCGTCCCGGTGGTCGGGAGGTGACGCGGGTCGAGACTCAAGCGATCCCCCTCACCGGTCCACGTCACCCATCACGGCGTCGATGGTGCCGATGATGGCGATCATGTCGGCGACCATCCCGCCCAGTGCCATCAGCTCGGTCGATTGGAGGTTGACGAAGCCGGCGCTGCGGAACTTCACCCGGCGCGGCTTGTGGGTGCCGTCGGAGACGATGTAGCAGCCGTTCTCGCCGTGTCCGGACTCGGTCGCCGCGTAGGAGTCCCCGACCGGGGGCGAGTAGCCCTCGGTGAAGAGCTTGAAGTGGTGGATCAGCGCCTCCATCGAGGTGTCGAGCTCCTCCCGCGGTGGCGGCAGCAGCTTCCGGTCGTCGACGTTGACCGGCCCCTCCGGCAGGGTGTCGAGCGCCTGGCGGAGGATCTTCACCGACTCCCGCAGCTCCTTGATCCGGACCTGGTACCGGGCGTAGCAGTCGCCGGAGGTCTCGACGGCGACTTCGAATTGGTACTTCTCGTAGCCGGAGTAGGGCGCGTTCTTGCGGAGGTCCCAGTTGACGCCGGAGCCGCGCAGCATGGGGCCGGTCATGCCCAGCCGCAGGGCATCCTCGCGGGAGAGGTAGCCGATGCCCTGGGTTCGGAGCTTGAAGATCGGGTTCTCGCTGAGCAGGGTCTCGTACTCGTCGATGCTCTCCGTGTAGCTCGTGACGAACTTGTCGCACAGCTCCAGGAAGCGCGGGGTGGCGTCGGCGAAGACGCCACCGGGCCGGATGTAGGAGGTGTGCATCCGGAAGCCGGAGATCTCCTCGTTGAGGTCGAGGATCTTGTCCCTCTCGCGAAGGCAGTACCAGAGCATCGAGATGGCTCCCATCTCGAGGCCGCTGGTCCCGAGCCAGATCATGTGGGAGGAGATCCGGCAGAGCTCGCACATGATGACCCGCAGCGCCTGGGCCCGTTCCGGCACCTCGACCCCCATCAGCTTCTCGACCGCCATCGCATAGCTCAGGTTGTTGAAGAGCGGCGAAAGGTAGTCGTGGCGGTCGGTCACGGTCACCGCCTGCTGGTAGCGGAGGGACTCGGCGGTCTTCTCGATCCCGGTGTGGAGGTAGCCGATGACCGGCCGGATCTTGCGGATCACCTCACCGTCGAGGTCGACGATCAGCCGGAGCACGCCGTGGGTCGACGGGTGGTGCGGCCCGAAGTTGACGGTGAGGATCTGCTCGTTCGGTGCCGGCGATCCCTCGTGGCTGATCGTGATCCCGCTCGGCGTCGTGGTCTCGGTGCTCATGCCTTCACCGGGGTGGTCTGCCATTCCTCGTGCTCCTGCGAGAACTCGACCGGGTCGCCGCCGACCGGGTAGTCGCGCCGCAGCGGGTGGCCCTCCCAGTCGTCGGGCAGGAGGATCCGGGTCAGGCCCGGGTGCCCGTTGAAGCGGATCCCGAAGAGGTCCCAGACCTCGCGCTCGTCCCAGTTGGCGGGCCCGAAGAGGTCGTGGGCGGAGTCGATCGACGGATTCTCCGCGGGAAGGAAGGCCCGGATTCGGAGCAGCCGGTTGCGCTCCATGTCGCGCACCTCGTAGACGACCTCGAAGCGCGGCGGCTCGCCCTCCCAGGGTCCGGTGTGCTGGGCCCGGCCATCGGTGCGGGCCAGGTGGTCGACGCAGGTTATGAAGGCGAAGAAGCGGTAGCCGTCGGCCTGGGCGGCCAGCAGCGCCTCGCGGATCCGGGCCGCCGGCACCGTCACCCAGGCGTCGCCGGCGCTGACGCCGTGCTCGACCGCGATCCGTCCGAGATCGCCCTTGCTGGTCAGCTTCACCGGGCTCACAGCTTGGGGGTGATCCCCTGGGCCTTGATCTTCTCCTGCAGGATGGTGATCCCGTTGATCAGGTCCTCCGGCCGCGGCGGGCAGCCGGGGACGTAGACGTCGACGGGGACGATCTTGTCGACCCCCTGGAGGAGCGCGTAGTTGTTGAAGATGCCTCCGGTCGAGGCACAGGCGCCCATCGAGATCACCCACTTGGGGTCCGGCATCTGGTCGTAGACCTGGCGGAGGACGGGCGCCATCTTCTGGCTCACCCGGCCCGACACGATCATCAGGTCGGACTGCCGGGGGCTTGCCCGGAAGGCCTCCGACCCGAAGCGAGCGATGTCGTTGCGGGCGCCGGCGATGTGCATCATCTCGATCGCGCAGCAGGCCAGCCCGAACTGGGCGGGCCAGACCGAGTTGCCGCGACCCCAGCCGACCACCTTGCCGATGGTGGTCGTGATGATGTTGTCGCCGAGCGCCTCGCTGAGGTCCTCTAGTCCCATTGCGCTACTCCCAATCGAGGCCGCCCTTGCGCCAGATGTGGGCGAGGGTGATGAGGAGGATCAGCATGAACACGAACATCTCGATCAGTCCATACCAGCGAAGCCGGTGGAGGATGACGGCCCAGGGATAGAAGAAGACGGCCTCGATGTCGAAGATGATGAAGAGCATCGCGGTCAGGTAGTAGCGGACCGACATCCGGTGCCGGGCCGGCGTGGTCGGCACGATGCCCGATTCGTAAGCCTGGAGCTTGCGGCGGTTCGGTCGGGAGGGCCCGACCACGAAGGAGAGGCCGACCAGCAGGGCGACGACAAGGGTGCTGATGACGAGGAAGATCAGCAGAGGGCCGTAGTCGGAAAGCAGGTTCGATTCTCCCCCTTGGATGGGCTGGTTCAGGAAGCTACCGGCGCTGATTTTATCAACCGGCGCCGATCGGCCCGGCTAGGCGTCGGTCCGCTTGAACTTGACCCGGGTGCCGCGGCTCAGGGTGGCATCGACCGGGCAGTACTTGTTGACCGCCATGTCGAGTGCGTTCTCGACCAGCTGCTTGTCGTGCTTGCCGTCCCAACCGACCTTGAAGTTGATCCGGATCTCGGTGAAGGCGTGCGGCCACTCCGTCTCCTGGTCGCCCTCGACCTCCACGTCGAGCGACTTGAAGGGCTGCCGGAACTTCTTGAGGAGGAGGACGGCATTGACCCCGGTGCAGGCGCCGAGGGCGCCGAGGAGCATCTCGGTGGGCCGCATCCCCTCGTCGTCGCCGAAGACCGGCGGCTCGTCGGCGAGCGCGGTGTGACCAGAGTTGGAATGGATCTCGAACTTGACCTTCTGCCCGGCCCAGCGCGCGACCGCTTTCTGCATGATTCTCTTCTCCGAATATGAGCGACGACGTGCGCAAGGCGTTTGCCCCGGTTGCGGCAAATTATGTGACCTCCAGCTTCCACGCGAGCCCGGAACGGCTCGACGAGGTGGTCGAGCTCGCCCAGCCGCTGCCCACCGACGCGGTCCTCGACGCCGCGACGGGAACCGGCAACGCCGGGCTCGCCCTGGCGCCGCTCGTGGGGCGGGTGATCGGGCTCGACCTCACGCCCGAGATGCTCGACCAGGCCCGGAGGGTCGCCGCCGAGCGTGGGGTCGGCAACGTCGAATGGGTGCTGGGAGACGCGGAGGAGCTGCCCTTTCCCGACGCCTCCTTCGACCTCTGGATCTCGCGCGCGGCGCCCCATCACTTCCACCGGCTGGAGCGCAGCCTGCAGGAGGCCCATCGCGTCCTCCGGTCGGGCGGCCGGGTGGTCGTGATCGACGGCTCGGGGCCGCCTGAGGCCCGCGACCACCTCCACCAGGTCGAGAAGCTGCGCGACCCGAGCCATGTCCGGATGCTGACCGTGGAGGAGTGGATCGACCGCCTGGAGGCGGCCGGCTTCGCGATCGAGGAGGCCCGGCTGCGCCGTCTGGAGTGGGACTTCGAGCCCTGGGTGACCCGGATCGGCGTGCCCACTGAGAAGGTCGAGGAGCTGGCCGCGCTCGTCGAGTCGGCCACCGGTCCGGCCCGGGAGCAGCTCCAGCCGGAGCGGCGCGAGGGCCGGCTCTGGCATCGCTACTGGCACGCCCTGGTCCGGGCGCGCAAACCCTGAGCAGCGAGCTGGGGGAGGGCGACCTCGTCTTTCTCCATGACCGAGCCGGCCGGATCTATCAGCTCACCCTGAAGGAGGGGGCGAAGCTCTCCCTCCACAGCGGCACGGTCAGCCACGACGACCTGATCGGAAAACCGGACGGTTCCCTGGTGGCGAGCCATACCGGGACCCGGTTGCTGGCGCTCCGGCCGACGTTCGCGGAGCGGGTCACGGGCCGTCGTCGCAAGGCCCAGCCGATCTACCCCAAGGACCTGGCCGCGATCCTGATGTACGCGGATGTCCACCCCGGGGCGAACGTCCTCGAGGCCGGGTCGGGTACGGGAGCGCTCACGGCCGCCCTGGTCCGGGCCGTCGGCGGGGGCGGCCGGGTGGTTTCCTACGAGATCCGCGAGGAGTTCTTGGAGCTGGCCCGGGAAGCTGTCTCCGACGCCCTCGGCGGCCTGCCGGCGAACCTCGAGATGAAGCTCGGGGACGTCTACGAAGGGGTCGCCGAGACGGGCTTCGACCGAGCCCTGCTCGACCTCCCCGAGCCCTGGCAGGCGATCAGAGCCTTCGCCGGCGCGCTCAATCCGGGCGGGGTGATCTTCGCCCACTGCCCGAACGTCAGCCAGGTGGGCCGGTTCTGTGACGGCTTGCGTGAGCACGGAGGCTTCGGGCTGATCGAGACGATGGAGGTCCTCCAGCGGGGCTGGACGATCCGCGGCCGCAGCATGCGCCCCGACCACCGCATGGTCGCGCACACCGGCTTCCTCACCTTCGCCCGCCGGCTGGCCGGGCCGGAGGTGTTCGAGACCGAAAACTTCTGACAGCGGAAGGGGACAAAATGGGTCTGGTGAGCACCAACAGCGGTTCCTCGGTCAACAGCGGCCTCGAGGGTGTCGTCGCGGCCGCCACCCAGACCAGCCTCGTCGACGGGAAGAACGGCCGTCTCGTCTACCGGGGCTACGACATCGACGACCTCGCCGATCACTCGACCTACGAGGAGGTCTGCCATCTGGTCTGGTACGGCCGGCTGCCGAACCGCCGCGAGCTGACCGAGCTGGAGCACTCCCTCGCGATCCAGCGCGAGCTGCCGAAGGAGATCGAGAGGCTGATCGGCGAGGCGCCCGCCACGGCCCACCCGATGGACGTTCTCCGGACGGCGGTCTCCGCGCTCGGCATGTACGACCCCGACGCCCGGGACAATTCGCCCGAGGCCAACCTGCGCAAGGCGATCCGGGTGACCGCCCAGGTGCCGACGATCGTCGCCTACTTCGAGCGCTTGCGCTCCGGAAAGGAGCCGGTCCATCCCCGGCAGAGCGGCACCCTTGCCGAGAATTTCCTCTTCATGCTCTTCGGGCAGGAGCCGGAGCCGGAGACAGCGAGGATCTTCGACATCTGCCTGATCCTCCACACCGAGCACGGCCTCAACGCCTCGACCTTCGCCGCCCGGGTCACGGCCTCGACCCTGAGCGACATGCACAGTGCGCTCACGAGTGCGATCGGGACCCTCAAGGGCCCACTCCACGGCGGTGCCAACGAGCGGGTGATGGAGACGCTGCTCAAGATCGACGACGCCGCCAAGGCCCGCGACCGCGTCAACGAGATGCTGGCCCGGAAGGAGCGGATCATGGGTTTCGGGCACCGGGTCTACAAGACCGAGGATCCGCGCGCGACGATCCTCCGTCGTCACTCCGAGGCGCTCGGCCGGAGGACCGGCCAGAGCAAGTGGTACGACATCTCCCGCGAGGTCGAGAAGACGATGCGGGAGGACAAGCCCGACCTCTACCCCAACGTCGACTTCTACTCGGCCTCGGTCTATTACATGATGGGGATCCCGATCGACCAGTTCACGCCCATCTTCGCGATCAGCCGGATGGCCGGCTGGACTGCTCAGCTGCTCGAGCAGTACGCCAACAACCGGCTGATCCGGCCGGAGTCGGAGTACATCGGGCCCCCGAGCCTCAAATACGTCCCCATCGCTCAGCGCTGAGCTCACGCAAAGGAACTCGAATTTGAACCCGCCTCTCCACGTCACGGTGACCGGCGCCGCCGGCCAGATCGGCTACTCCCTGCTCTTCCGGATCGCCGCCGGCGACATGCTCGGCCCCGATCAGCCGGTGGTGCTCCGCCTGCTCGAGATCGAGCCCGCCATGAAGGCGCTGCAGGGCGTCGTGATGGAGCTCGACGACTGCGCCTTCCCGCTCCTCGCCGGCGTCGTCGCCACGGCCAGCACGGAGGATGCCTTCGACGGAACCTCGTGGGCGCTGCTGGTCGGCTCGGTCCCCCGCAAGCAGGGAATGGAGCGTGGCGACCTGCTGTCGGTGAACGGCGGCATCTTCGGTCCCCAGGGCCGGGCGATCGCCGCCCGGGCGGCCAAGGACGTCCGTGTCCTGGTGGTGGGCAACCCCTGCAACACCAACTGCCTGATCGCCCGCTCCAACGCTGCCGGGGTGCCGGCCGAACGCTGGTTCGCGATGACGAGGCTGGACGAGAACCGATCCAAGTCACAGCTCGCCCAGAAGGCGGGCCGCCCGGTGGCCGAGGTCTCGAACCTGGGCATCTGGGGCAACCACTCGGCGACCCAGTTCCCGGACTTTCGAAATGCCCGGATCGGCGGCAGGCCGGCGCCGGAGGTGATCTCCGACCACGAGTGGCTCCGCGGCGAGTTCATCAGCACCGTGCAGAAGCGCGGTGCGGCGATCATCGAGGCGCGGGGCCTCTCCTCCGCCGCGTCGGCCGCCAACGCCGCCATCGACTCGGTGCGCAGCGTCAATTTCGGCACGGGGCCCGGTGACTGGACCTCGCTGGCAGTCTCCAGCCGGGGCGAGTACGGCATCCCCGAGGGCCTCCAGTTCGGCTTCCCGGTCGCCACGACCGGCACCGGTTGGCAGGTCGTGGAGGGGGTGGAGCATGACGCCTTCGCGAAGGAGAAGATCCGGCTCACGACAGAGGAGCTGGTCCAGGAGCGCGAGCTGGTGAAGGACCTGCTCCCGGGCTAATAGGAGCAGGATTCCGACCAGCACCGGGGGCACCGCCTGCCGGGGCGGGAAGAAGAGCCGTACCGGCGTGGCACCGGCCGGCAGCGGCAGGGTCACCTCGGGGGGAGGGAGAGCTCGGCCACCGGCTGCTCACGGCCGTGGTTCGCGGTCAGCAGGCGGTCGAGCAGCTGCTGGGCGAGGAGCTCGAGGTGGAGCCTAAAGTCCAAGCCCGTGGGCGCCTCGGCCAGCTCGACCTCGGGCAGGCCGAACTTGGCCATGCGCCGGGTGCGCCAGCGGCCGGCGCGGTCGGGATCGGCCTCGGCCGGCAGGTCGACATGGTCGACAACCCGGAGAACGCCGCCGCCGTCGAGCCGTTGCCCGTAGGAGGCCAGCGGCGCGAGGCGGCCCGCGGTGGCGTCAAAGAGGGCGCCCTCCAGCTCGAGCGCGGCCGAACGGCCGACAGCGATCGCCGCCCAGAGGCCCAGCATGAGGACCTGGGGCCGGGCTAGGCAGGCGACCACCGCCACCTGCCAGGCAGCCTCCAGGCGGCTCCGCTCTTCGGCCCCGACCGACGCGCTCCGAAGGGCGTCCAGAAGTGGCGGGAAGGAGGTCTTCGCGATGTCCGCATAGCTCAGCAACGCCAGGACCGGTCGCAACGCCGAGCGCAGCGGGTCATCGACGTGGGCTTCGACCCAGGCCGCGGCTCGAGCCTGAAGCTCGTCGGGAAGCAGCGGCGGATAGCCGGGGACGTAGTAGACGCGGAAGGCGATCGGGGTGTTCGCCGTCACCGGGATCACCACCGGCGCCGTCTCGGCCGGGCCGAAAAGACCTCCCAGGAGCGGCATTCCGGCGCCGATTGTATGACCCTCGGCCGGTCGATCTCGGGCGTGGTCCAGAATTGCTCCCGATGAGCGAAGACGGGCATTACCGGGTACCGACCCCAATCAACGAAGCAGTCCGCGGCTACGAGCCGGGAACGGCACAGCGACGGGCCGTGCGCGAGAAGCTGGCGCAGCTGAGCGACGTGACCAGCCAGGTCCCGATGACAATCGGCGGCGTCAACCGCAAGGGTGCGTCGCGCCGATCGCTCCAGTCACCGCACCGGCACGAGCACACGATCGCCGAGTACGAGGTTGGCACCAGGAAGGATTTCCAGACCGCGGTCGACGCCGCGCTCAAGGCGCGGCAGGGCTGGGCCGCCACGCCCTTCCATGAGCGGGCCGCGGTGCTGCTCCGTGCCGCGGCATTGCTCGCGGGGCCCTGGCGCGACACCATCAACGCCGCCACCATGCTCGGCCAGAGCAAGACGATCCACCAGGCGGAGATCGACGCCGCCTGCGAGCTGATCGACTTCTGGCGCTTCAACGCCCACTTCGCCGACCAGCTGCTCAGCATCCAGCCGTTGAGCGACGGGACGGCCTGGAACCGGACCGAGTACCGTCCCCTGGAGGGCTTCGTCTACGCGGTCAGCCCCTTCAACTTCACCTCCATCGGTGGCAACCTGCCGACCGCGCCGGCGCTGATGGGCAACACCGTCGTCTACAAGCCGGCGACCCAGACCCTGCTCGTCGCGAGCCTGCTCCAGCGCCTGCTGGAGGAGGCCGGCCTGCCCCCCGGAGTCATCAACCTGGTCAGTGGGAGCGCCGCCGAGATCTCCGAGGTCGTGCTCGCCGACCCCAACCTGGCCGGTATCCATTTCACCGGCTCGACCGAGGTCTTCCAGGAGATGTGGCGGACGGTCGGGACCAACCTCGGCCGCTACCGGACCTACCCGCGCCTGGTCGGCGAGACCGGCGGCAAGGACTTCGTCATCGTCCACGAGTCGGCCGACCTCGAATCGCTCCAGACCGCCCTCCTCCGGGGCGCCTTCGAGTACCAGGGCCAGAAGTGCTCCGCCGCCTCCCGCGCCTACATCCCGGAGTCGCTCTGGGAGGCGATGAAGGATGGTCTGGCCGCCGAGGTGGACGAGATCCCGATGGGCGATCCCGCCGATTTCCGCAACTTCATGGGGGCGGTCATCGACAAGGCCGCCTTCACCCGTCACTCGGAGGCGATCGCATACGCGAAGCGGTCGACCAAAGCCAGGGTGGTGGCGGGAGGGGTGACCGACGACAGTGTCGGCTGGTTCGTCCGGCCGACCGTGATCGAGACCTCCGACCCCGACTTCCGGCTCCTCGAGGAGGAGCTCTTCGGCCCCATCCTGACGGTCCACCCCTACCCGGACGGCAAGTGGGAGGAGACGCTCGACCTCTGCGACCGGACCAGCCCCTATGCGCTCACCGGCGCGGTCTTCGCCACCGATCGGGCGGCGATCGACCAGGCCAGCCGGCGCCTCGTCAATGCGGCGGGCAACTTCTATATCAACGACAAGCCGACCGGTGCCGTGGTCGGCCTCCAGCCGTTCGGCGGCGGCCGGGCCTCGGGCACCAACGACAAGGCAGGCAGCGTCCTCAACCTGATCCGGTGGACCAGCCCCCGGACGATCAAGGAGACCTATGCGCCGGCCAGGTCCTACCGTTACCCCTTCATGGACGATCCGAAGGAGCCGGAGGGCGGCTTCTAGTGACCCCGGGGACCAGGCTGGAGCGCGACTTCTACCCCTTCTCCGCCCTGGTCGGGCAGGAGAAGATGAAGCTGGCCCTGATCGCCAACGCCATCAAACCGGGCATCGCCGGCGTGCTGATCCGAGGGGAGCGGGGGACCGGGAAGTCGACCGCCGTCCGCGCGCTCGCCCGGCTCCTCCCCGAGCACCGGGTGGTCGAGGGCTGCCACTTCGGGGACGACCCCGACGAGCCCACGCGCCAGTGCATCGAGTGCCGGCAGCGAGCCGAGCTCGGACCGCTGCCGGTCGCCACGCGGCCGATGCGGGTGGTCGAGCTGCCCATCAACGCGTCCGAAGATCGAGTCGTCGGCTCCATCGACCTTGAGGCCGCGCTCCGTCACGGCCACCGGCGGTTCGAGCCGGGCGTGCTGGCGGAGGCCAACCGGAACATCCTCTACGTCGACGAGGTGAACCTGCTCGACGACCACATCGTCGACGTGCTGCTGGATGCGGCAGCGATGGGTGTCAACGTGGTCGAACGAGAAGGCGTCTCGGTCGTCCACCCGAGCCGATTCATCCTGGTCGGGACGATGAACCCGGAGGAGG
Organism: Candidatus Dormiibacterota bacterium; assembly: GCA_036794405.1. Lineage (GTDB taxonomy): Bacteria > Chloroflexota > Dormibacteria > Dormibacterales > Dormibacteraceae > UBA6019. The sequence continues at coordinate 1,628 of DAIRGV010000030.1, read as the reverse complement.
GCGACCTGCGCCCGCAGCTGCTCGACCGCTTCGGGCTCTGCGTCGACGTCGAGGGGATCGACGACGCCGAGCTGCGGGTGACGATCGTCGAGCGCGAGGCGGCCTTCCGCGACCACGACCCTGCTTTCCTGGCCGAGTTCAGGGAGGCGGACGCCCGCCTGTCGGAGCGGATCGTCGAGGCCCGGGAGGCGATCGCGACAATCGGAATCACCCCCTCCCAGGCCCGGCTGATCTCTCGGATCTGCGTCGACAGCGGGGTCCAGGGTCATCGCGCCGACCTCGTGGTGGCCCGGGCCGCCACCGCGCTGGCGGCCTTCCGCGGCCACCCCCAGCCGACCCGCGACGACATCTTCGATGCGGCCGAGCTGGCACTGGCGCACCGGGCCCGCAACCCGGTCAAGCGCGAGGAGGGTCGCGGCGAGGAGGAGCAGCCCCAGGACCAGCAGGCGAGCGAGGAGGAGGGCCGCTCGGAGGCTTCCGATGAGCAGGAGCAGGCGAGCCCGAGCGACCAGCAGGGCGCCGCCCAGAACACGGACGACCAGAGCCGGTCGGCGGACGAATCGAGCGGATCGGTCGAGGGAAGCAGCGCCGGCGGCGGCACCGGCACCGAGTCGACGCCGGAGAGCGCCGAGGTCTTCGACGTGAAGAAGATCGAGCTGCCCCGCCATCGGCGCCCCCGCAAGCAGGGCGGCAAGCGGGCCACGGCTCAGTCGGCCAACCGCCGTGGCCGCTACACCCGGGCGAGGACCGCCGAGAAGGTGACCGACCTCGCTGTCGACGCCACGATTCGGGCCGCCGCACCCTTCCAGGTTCGGCGCGGTCGGGTGCTGGGTGAGCGAATGAGGCTGGAGCGGTCCGACCTCCGCGAGAAGGTCCGCGAGCGGAAGACGGGCAACCTGATCGTGTTCGTCGTGGACGCCTCCGCGTCGATGGACGCCGAGCAGCGGATGGCGGCGACCAAGGGCGCGATCCTGTCCCTGCTCCAGGATGCCTATGTCCGCCGCGACCGGGTCGCGGTGGTGATCTTCAAGAACCGGACCGCCGAGGTTGTGCTGCGGCCGACGTCCTCGGTCTCGCTCGCCCGCCGGCGGCTCGAGCGCCTGTCGGTCGGTGGAACCACGCCGCTCACGCACGGGCTGCTGGCGGGCCTCCACGTGATCAAGACCGAGGTCCTCCGCGACGCCACGGTGCGGCCCCTGATGGTGCTGATCAGCGACGGCCGGGGCAACATCTCGATGTTCAAAGAGGAGCCGCTGGTTGAAGCCCAGAAGGTGGCGGCGATGATCCAGGCGGAGAAGATCGATTGCCTGGTCATCGACTCGGCGCGCGACTTCAGCCACCTGCCCTCGATCCAGCACCTGGCTCGCGTGGCGCCGATGTACCAGACCTATGCGATCAACGCCTGCGCCGACCTGGCCGGGCGGATGGGGGCCCGTTACTACGGCCTCTTCGACCTCTCCCGCGACGAGATCGCGTCCGTCGTCGAGAGGCAGCTCAATCGCGGCTAGCTAGACTTCGATTCGTGGCACTCGAGCGTTACTCCTATCCCTTCAGCGCCATCGTCGGACAGGAACGGATGAAGATGGCGCTCGTCCTCAACGCCATCAACCCCTCCATCGGCGGGGTCC
>DAIRGV010000029.1:0-26606 GCA_036794405.1 Candidatus Dormiibacterota bacterium | reverse complement strand
CGATGTTCCGGACCTGGCCGGTCAGGTTGCCGGCCATCAGGTTGACGTTGTCGGTCAGGTCCTTCCAGGTGCCGCCCACGCCGCGGACCTCGGCCTGGCCGCCGAGCTTGCCCTCGGTGCCGACCTCCCGCGCCACGCGGGTCACCTCGGAGGCGAACCCGTTGAGCTGATCGACCATCGTGTTGATCGTGTTCTTGAGCTCCAGGATCTCCCCCTGGACGTCGACCGTGATCTTCTTGCTGAGGTCGCCGTTGGCGACCGCGGTGGTGACATCGGCGATGTTGCGGATCTGGTTGGTCAGCTGGCCGGCCATCAGGTTGACGTTGTCGGTGAGGTCCTTCCAGACCCCCCCGACGCCCTTCACGGTCGCCTGGCCGCCGAGCTTGCCCTCGGTGCCGACCTCGCGCGCGACACGGGTGACCTCGCCGGCGAAGGCGTTGAGCTGGTCGACCATGACGTTGATCGTGCTCTTGAGCTCGAGGATCTCGCCCTGGCCTTCGACGGTGATCTTTTTGGAGAGGTCGCCGTTGGCGACGGCGGTGGTGACTTCGGCGATGTTCCGGACCTGGCCGGTCAGGTTGCCGGCCATCAGGTTGACGTTGTCGGTGAGGTCCTTCCAGACGCCACCGACGCCCTTCACCTGCGCCTGGCCGCCGAGCTTGCCCTCGATGCCGACCTCGCGCGCCACGCGCGTCACCTCGCTCGAGAACCCGTTCAGCTGATGGACCATCGTGTTGACGGTCTTCGCGGTCTGCAGGAACTGGCCCTTCATCGGCCTGCCGTCGATCTCGGTGGCCATCGTCTGGCTCAGGTCGCCGCCGGCGACGGCGCCGATGACCCGGGCCATCTCGCTCGTCGGGCGGACCAGGTTCTCGATCAGCTCGTTGACCGAGTCGACCGACTGTGCCCATTCGCCGCCCAGCGCGGGCATCGACGCCCGCTGGCTGATCCGGCCTTCCTCGCCGACCAGCCGGCCAACGCGCGCCAGCTCGCGGCCGAGGCGCTGATTGGCCTCGATCACCGCGTTCAGGGTGTCGGCGACCTTGCCGGCGGTCCCGATCCAGTCGTCAGGCATCCGGACGCCGAAGTTGCCACGTTTGAATTCGGTCAGGACCCGCAGAAGGACCGCCTGGTCGATCTCTCCGCGAGCGGTAACAGTCGTTGCCATTCCGCTCCCTCTCTCTCTCGTTTGCTGAGCCTCCGCCTGATCTGTCCTCGTCCTGTTGACAGGCATACGAAGGGTTAAAGCCGCTATCAGGATACCTTCGGGCCGGGTAATCATCCAGTGGTTTCTTGCGGGGGCAGTCGAAATGATGGAAAGAGTGATAGCCGTGCCGCGCCAAGCTTCAACCTGAGTGGATCGAGCCTCGGAATCGGCTTACAATCCGCACCGCCTGATGGGGGGAAAGCCGGCAGCCGCTGGTTCGGGCGGCGACCCGCTCGCGGTGCCGTCGAACATGGTCTTTCTCGACGCCCATGAGGACGTGGCCGACACGATGCGGATGATCCTCGAGTCGACCGGCGAGGGGATCTACGGCATCGACCCTCGGGGCGCCTGCACGTTCGTCAACCGGGCCGCCGCCCGGATGCTCGGGCTCGAGCCCGCGGACCTGGTCGGGAAGGACTTCCACCAGCTCTGCCACCACTCCCACGCGGACGGGTCGCCCTACCCGGAGGAGGAGTGCCCCACCCACGAGGCGTTCGTCGACGGCGTCGGGTCGCGGACCGAGGATGAGGTCTTCTGGCGGGCCGACGGCACCTCCTTCCCGGTCGAGTACTCGAGTTACCCGATCCTTGACAAGGGCCTCAGGAAGGGCGCCGTGGTCGCTTTTTCCGACATCAGCGACCGGCGCGCCATGGAGGACGAGCTGCGGGAGGCGAACGAGAAGCTGCGGGCGTGGATCGCTGACCTCGAGCGACGCAATCTGGAGGCCAACCTGCTCAATGAGATGGGGGACCTTCTCCAGTCCTGCTACACGGCCGAGGAGGCCCAGTCGGCGATCTCGGAGTACGTCCAGAAGCTGTTCCCGGGCGAGTCGGGCGCGCTCTGCATGATCAACGAGCGCAACCTGGTCGAAGCCATCACCTCCTGGGGCCCCGCCGCGGCGGGGGAGGAGATCTTCGCCCCCGAGGAGTGCTGGGCGCTCCGCCGGGGGCAGATCCACGTCGTGGCCGACCCTCGCCACGGCCTCCGCTGCGGCCATCTCAACGACAAGGCCGAGGGCGCCTACATCTGCGTCCCGATGATGGCCCGGGGCGCCGCGATCGGCGTGCTTCACGTGATGGCATCGGGCGACCCAGCGGGTCGCCCGGTTGGCGCGATCCAGCCCCTCGCCCGTACCGTCGCCGAGCACGTCGGCCTCGCCATGGCCAACTTCAACCTCCGCCAGACGCTGCGGATCCAGTCCATCCGCGATCCCCTGACCGGGCTCTTCAACCGCCGCTACATGGAGGAGACGATCAACCGGGAGATCCCCCGGGCCACCCGCTACCAGCGGCCGCTCGGGGTCATCCTCTTCGACATCGACCATTTCAAGGAGTTCAACGACGCTTTCGGCCACCCGGCCGGCGACACCGTGCTGTCGACCCTGGGGGAGTTCGTCCGGGCCCACATCCGTTCTGAGGACATCGCCTGCCGCTACGGCGGCGAGGAGATCATCCTGATCCTGCCCGACGCGCCTCTGGAGGTGACGATGGCCCGGGCCGAGATGCTCCGCAACGGCGTGCGCGAGCTCCGCCTCGAGCATCGCGGGGTCGCCCTGGGCGAGCTCTCGATCTCACTCGGGGTGGCAGTGTTCCCGCGCCACGGTGTCAGCGGTGAGGTGCTGCTGCGAGCCGCCGACCAGGCTCTCTACCGGGCCAAGGCGGGCGGGAGGGACCGGGTCGAGCTCGCGCTCACGGAGGACCTGCAGGGCTGACCTCGAGGACCGGGATCGGCGGCCGTCGCACCAACCTGGCGCTGCTCGGACTCCTCGGCGCGGCCTTTCTGACCGGTTGGCTCGCCTTCTCCTTCTCGGCCTGGCCGGCTCGAGCCTGGCTGATCGTCCACGCCGTGGCCGGGATCGCGATCATCGGCCTGCTGCCCTGGAAATCACTCCTCGCGCGCCGGTCGCTGCTCCGCCGCCCGGTCGGCATCGCGGCCCCGGCCTCGGCCGCCCTCGGCCTCCTGCTGGCGATCTCTCTCGCTTTCGGCCTTGTCCATTCCTCGGGGCACCCTTACCTGTGGGCCGTGCCCCTGCTGTCGTCCATCCCCATCCTCGGCCGGCTGACCGCGATGGAGATGCACGTCGGGGCCGCCCTGGCCCTGCTGCCGTTCGCCCTCGGGCACGTCACCGCCCGGCCCGTCCGTCCGCGGGCAACGGACCTGTCGCGCCGGGTCCTACTCCGGACCGGCCTGCTGCTCGGGGCTTCGGCGGCCACGCTCGCGGTCCTTCCGTCCGGGGTTCGCGGGCTGACCGGCTCCTACCACCTCGCCGAGCTGCCCGAGACGTCCTGGCTGTTCGACCCGGTGCCGGTCCCCGAGCTCGACCGCTGGTCGCTGCTGGCCGGCGGACGGCGCTGGAGCCACGCCGAGCTCAGCTCCTTCTCGGACCGTGAGCGGGCAGTGATCGACTGCACCGGCGGCTGGTACTCGGAGCAGGAATGGGAGGGCGCCCGGTTGTCTCGGCTCCTCGGTCCGGAGCAGCTGGCGGGAGCGCTCAGCATCTCGGTTCGTTCGGCGACCGGCTACTGGCGTCGGTTCGACGTGGCGGAGGTTCCCCGGCTGCTGCTCGCCACGCGGGTCGGCGGGGTCGAGCTGGCGGCGGGCAACGGATTCCCTACCCGGCTGGTGGCGCCCGGGTGGCGCGGCTTCTGGTGGGTCAAATGGGTCGTCGAGCTGAGACCGGAAACGCTGCCCTGGTGGTGGCAGCCGCCCTACCCGATGCAGTGAGCAGCGCTGACCGAGACCGTCAGATCCCCAGGATGCGTTGCAGCACCTGGCTGCCGCTCGCTTCGGCCGAGCTCATCTGCTCGACGATCCGCCCCTTCTCCATAAAGGCCGCGCGATCCGCCGCCCGGAGGGCCATCTGGTGGTTCTGCTCGGCGAGCAGGATGCCGACCCCGGTCTTCTTCAGCTCCAGGATGAGCCGGCCGATCGACTGCACGACCACGGGCGCCAACCCCTCGGTCGGCTCGTCCATGAGGATCACCGCCGGGTTGCTCATCAGCGCCCGGCCCATCGCCAGCATCTGCCTCTCCCCTCCGGAAAGCCCGCCGGCCATGTTCGCCTTGAGCTGGTCGAGCTTGGGGAAGACCTCATAGACCCGCGGCCGGTCCCAATCCTTCCCCTTTCCCTCTCCGCGGTGCGCGGCCAGTTCAAGGTTCTCCTGCACGGTGAGGTTGGCGAAGCAGCGGGCGCCGGACGGTACGTACGCGATCCCGGCCTGGGATCTGCGGTAGGCGGGCAACCGGCTGAGGTCGTTACCTTTCACGGCGATCGAGCCGGAGGCGCCGGGAAGGAGACCCATGATGCCGAGGATGGTCGTCGTCTTGCCGGCGCCATTGCGTCCGAGCAGGGCGATGGTCTCACCCGCCTCCACGCTCAGTTCGAGATCGAACACAACGTGCGATTTGCCATAGCGGACATTGAGGCCGGTGACCTCCAGGACGGCTATGCGGATTCCTCCAGCTCGCCGAGGTAGATCTTCTGCACCTGTGGGTCGGCTCGGATCTGCTCCGGCGTGCCCTGGGTGAGGACCTGGCCGAGGTGCATCACCGTGACCGTCCGGGCGGTTCCGAAGACGACCGACATGTCGTGCTCGCAGAAGAGCAGGGTCAGGTTGTTCTCGGTGGCGATGCGGCGAACCAGCTCCATCGCCTTTTGGGTCTCGAAGGCGGACATCCCCGCCGTGGGCTCATCCAGCAGCACCAGCCGCGAGCCGAGCGCGAGGGAGATGGCGATCTCGATCGCCCGCTGGTCCCCATGGGACAGCTGCCCCGCTGGAAGGTCGGCCACCCGCCCGAGGCCGACAGCCTCCAACAGCACCATCGCCTCCTCCCGGAACATGCGGTTCGCCACGCCCCAGGGCCGGACCGTGAGGCCACGGTGGGCGAGCATCGCGTACTGCAGGTTCTGGAGCACGGTCAGCTTCGGGAAGATGGTCGTGATCTGGAAGGCGCGGCCGATTCCAGACCTCGCGATCGTATGAGGAGCTCTCCCGGTGATGTCGGCGCCCCCGAAGAGGATCTTGCCCTGGTCGGGCTTCAGGCGGCCCGTGATGAGGTTGAAGAGCGTCGACTTGCCGGCGCCGTTGGGCCCGATCACCGCATGCCGGTCGCCCACCGACACCGTGAGGTTCACGTCCTTCACCGCCCGAAGTCCGCCGAACGACTTGCTGAGGTCGGTGATCGTGAGCAGCGGATCTCCCGCCGCCTCCGGCACCGGCCCTGGCTGGAGAGCGTCGATCTCGACCGCGCGGCCGAAGTCGATCTCCTCGATGGCGTTGCCCTCGCTCTCGACCACCTCCACCGGGTCCTCGTTGCGAAGCCGGTTCCGGATTCGAAGGAAGATCTCGGGAAGGGAGGCGAAGCCGCCCGGCGCCAGCAGCACTATGGCCAGCACGACGGCACCGAGGATGATGTCGAACTGGTAGGGGAACCGGGTGCTGATCAGGTTGTTGAGGACTGTGTAGACGAAGGCCCCGACCGCCGGACCGAGGAAGGAGCCCTGGCCGCCGATCAGCACCACCACGACCGGCTGGGCGTTCTGGGTCCAGTAGAGCATCTCGGGGTACGCCTCCTGCTGGAAGACGGCATAGAGGCCGCCGGCGACGCCGGCGAACATCGCCGCGATCGTGAACACGGCGAGCTCATACCGCTTGACATCGATCCCGATCGACCGGGCGCGCTCGCGGTTCTCCCGGACCGCGAGCAGGGCCGCGCCGAATGGGGAGCGGACCAGGATGAACATCAGCAGCAGGCAGATCACCACCACGGCGGCGACGAAGTAGTACATCGGCGTGTAGTCGCTCAGCGCGTCCGGCACGGTGAGGCCGTGGATGCCGTTGTCGCCGCCGGTCACGTTGTAAAGGCTGAAGGCGAGGGAGAAGAGAACCTGGGAGATCGCCAGGGTCAGCAGCGAGAAGTAGAGCCTCACCGCCCGGAGCGCGACCAGCCCTGTCACCAGCCCGAAGGCGGCGGCCACCAACGGTGCCAGGACCAGCCCTTCCAAAACCGGGACGCCCCGGCCGAAGAGCATCGCCACCGTGTATGCGCCGACACCGTAATAGGCGGCGTGAGCGAAGGACACCATGCCGGTGTAGCCGAGCATCAGGTTGTAGGAGACGGCCCACAGAGCAAGCACCAGAGCCGAGGTGCCGAGATAGATCTCGAAGCGGCTGCTGACGTCGGGATTCAGCTGCTCATGGAGGTTGGCCAGCGCCGGCAGGGCGAGCATGAAGAAGCTGACGACGATCACCACGCCCCAGCGGAAACGCGCGTCCAGGTTGGGGAGGACGCGCCGGATCAAAGCTCCGGCTTTCCGAAGAGACCCCAGGGCCGGATGAAGAGTACGACCACCATGATGATGAAGACGAACGCCAGGGCGTAGGGGTTGGTGGCCGGGTTGATCAAGCCGAATTGGATGACCTCGCCGACGATCAGGGAGCCGACCAGCGAGCCCACGATCGATCCAAGCCCGCCGATGACGCTGATCGCGAAGGCGAGCACGAGGATGTCGCTGTCCATGCTCGAGTTGACCGCCTGGCTGGGCGCCACGATGATCCCACCCAGCGCGGCGAGCCCGGCCCCGATCGCGAACACGGTCGTGAACAGCCTTGACACGTTCACCCCCGACGCGTTCAGCAGCTCGGGGTCGGAGACCGCGGCGCGGATGTTGCGGCCGAGGGCGGTGCGATACATGAGCGCATAGACCCCGACGGCGATCAGGATCGCCACCAGGATCATGAAGAACGAGTATTCGGCGTACCGGTAGCCGAGGATGTTGACGGACCCGCTGAACTGGTCGGGCGCCTTCATGGTGCGGTAGTTGGCGCCGAACACGATTCGCACCGCCCCGGCGACGATGAGCGTGACCGCGTACGTGCCCAACAGCTGGATCAGGTGCTCCTTGCCGTACACGGGTCGTAGGACGACCACCTCGATCAGCACTCCCACCGCCGCCGTGACGGCCACCGCGACCACGAGGGCCGCCCAGAAGCCCATGAAGCTGCCGAGCTGGTTGGCGACGACCACGGTGACGAAGGCCGCGATCATGTAGAGGGATCCGTGCGCCATATTGATGACGCGCAGAGCTCCGAACACGAGGGAAAGACCCGCTGCCACGATGAACAGGTAGGCGGCGTTGCTCAGTCCGCCCACCGCGAACAGCAGGAACTTTCCCGGGTCCATTTTTTGCCTTCGGTTCTTGACTGGCGCTAGGCGGTCGGAGTGCTGCTTCCCGTCATCACCCCTGCCAGGAGGGGCAGAGAGCGAAGTTGGTCGTGTTGGCGACGCCACCCTTCTCGCACTTGCCAGCCTGCATCTCGCCGACCAGCGTCGTGTTCATGATCGTGTCGCTGCCGTTCAGGTTGGTCGAGTTCTTCAGCAGCGGGAAGGGGTACTTGCCGCCGCTGTCGGCGGTGTCGCCGATGGTCTCGCCGACGTTCGCCTGCTGGTCGCCGGCACGGATCAGGAAGTTGTAGCCGCGGAGGCTGGCGAAGCTGTGACCCACGATCTGCTTGAGCACCTTGTCCGAGTCGAAGGTGCCCGCCTTGTTCGCGGCCTGGGCCCAGACGTTGATGGCGTCGGTGTCCATGACGGCCCAATCGGACGGGTACTCGTTGTACTTGTTGTGGTACTCGGTGACGAAGGCGTTCATCTTCGGGTTGCCGAGCGCGAAGAAGGGCGCGCGCATGTACAGGTGCATGCCCAGCGGATAGGTCGATCCGAGCGAGTTCAGCTCGTCGACGCTGGCGAGGGTGGTCATCGGGTACTTCTTGAAAAAGTCAGGGTCGACGGCGAGGGCCTGCTTTATGAAGTTGATCTCGTCGGCCGCGAATATGTTGGAGTAAACGAGGTCCGGCTTGGCTGCCTGGATGGCGCTGATGGTCGAGTCCCAGCGGGGGTTGGTGGGGAAGGGGACGTACCACGTGGCCGGGTCGTTGATGATCTTGGCCTGGGGTGCGGCCTTCTTCAGGCCGGCGACGAAGGCCGTGGTCTCCGAGATTCCGAAGAGGTACTTGGGGGAGACCACGAAGATGCTCTTGGCCCCAACCTTGGCGGCGACGTTGGCCGCGGCCGTGCCTTCCATGTAGGTGTTCGGCACGATCGACACGTAGTAGGGGTTGAGCAGGTCGGGCTCGGTGGTGAGCTGGTAGCTGTTGCAGGTCGCCGCGATGAAGATGACCTTGTTCTGCTTGGAGAGCGGCGTCTCCGCCTGGCACTGGCCCGAGGTGACCGACCCCATCAGCGCCACGACGCTGTCCTGGAGGATCAGCTGCTTGGTGTTGTCGGTGGCGGTCGGCACCGTGGTCGCGTCGTCGAGGATGTCCATCTCGATCTTGTATCCGTTGACGCCGCCCTTGGCGTTGATGTCGTCGGCGGCAAGCTTGAGCCCCTGGCTGATGGCATGGCCGTAAATGGCGGACTGCCCGGTCAGCGCGACCGAGAGACCGACCTTCTTGGTGCCCTTGAAAGTCGTCCCGGTACCGCTGGGGGTGCTCCCCCCGCAGGCGAGGGCCATTACCGCGCCCATCGCAGCGACGGCCACCAATCGTGTGATTCGAACCACAGCTAACTACCCTCCCTGGCGCGACCTGCTACCCACCGGTCGTTCTGGCCCGGCATCCTACCATGTCACCGTGCCGCAGACCCCCCTTCGCCGTATTCGGAACTTCTGCATCATCGCCCACATCGACCACGGCAAGTCAACCCTGGCCGATCGATTGCTGGAGTTCACCGGGGCTATCAGCAAGCGTGACATGCAGGCTCAGGTACTGGACACCATGGAGCTGGAGCGGGAGCGTGGCATAACCATCAAGCTCCAGGCTGTCAGGCTCAGCTATCCGGCGGCCGACGGCGAGACCTACGAGCTGAACCTCATCGACACCCCGGGCCACGTCGACTTCGCCTACGAGGTCTCCCGGTCGCTGGCCGCCTGCGAGGGCGCGCTGCTCGTCGTCGACGCCGCGCAGGGGATCGAGGCCCAGACGCTCGCCAACCTCTATCACGCCGTCGAGGCCGGCCTCGTGATCGTGCCCGTCATCAACAAGATCGACCTCGACGCCGCCCAGCCCGAGCTGGTCGCGGAAGAGATCGCGGAGGTGACCGGCATCGTGCGGGAGCGGATGATCCTCGCCTCGGCCAAGGAGGGGATCGGCACGCAGGAGATCCTGGAGGCCGTGGTCACCGCCATCCCGGCGCCGGCGGGGGAGGCCGACGCGCCACTGCGCGGCCTCGTCTTCGACTCCCATTACGACGCCTACCGGGGCGTGATCGTCTACATCCGGGTCGTCGACGGCGCCATCCGACCCGGGATGCGAGTTCGGATGATGAACACCGACAGCGTCCACGAGGTGGACGAGGTGGGCGTGTTCGCGCCCGCGATGCGGCCGTTCAGCGAGCTCAGCAGCGGCGAGGTGGGCTACTTCACGGCCGCCATCAAGAATGTCGCGGACGCGCGCGTGGGAGACACCGTCACCTCGGCGGACCGGCCGGCGGCGGCCACTCCCCTTCCCGGCTATCGCGCTGTCAAACCGATGGTCTACGCCGGGCTCTTCCCGACTGCGTCAGAGGATTACATAGACCTGAAGGAAGCCCTCGAGAAGCTCCAGCTCAATGACGCCTCGCTGGTCTACGAGCCGGAGAGCTCGGCCGCCCTCGGCTTCGGCTTTCGCTGCGGCTTTCTGGGCCTCCTCCACTTGGAGATCGTCCAGGAGCGGCTCGAGCGCGAGTTCAACCTCGACCTGATCACGACCGCCCCGACGGTTGCCTACCGGGTCCTCCTCAAGAAGGGGGAGCTGATCGAGATCGAGAACCCCTCGATGCTCCCCGACGTGAGCGCTATCGAGCACATCGAAGAGCCCTACGTCAGGCTCTCGATCATCGTCCCCTCGCAGTACCTGGGAGCCATGATGGAGCTCTGCCAGGAACGTCGGGGGACGTTCAAGAACCTCGAGCACCAGGTTGGGGGAAGGGTGGTCCTGGAATACCAGATTCCCCTCGCCGAGATCATCCACGACTTCTACGACGCCCTGAAATCCCGTTCTAAGGGATACGCCTCGATGGACTACGACGTCACCGGGTTCAAGGCCGCCGAGCTCGTCAAGCTGGATGTTCTCCTCGGTGGCACGCCGGTCGACGCCCTCTCCATGATCGTTCACCGCGAAAAGGCCGCCACGCAGGGCCGCCGGTTGGTCGACAAGCTGAAGACGATCATCCCCCGCCAGCTGTTCGAGGTCCCGATCCAGGCCGCCATCGGCGGCAAGGTGATCGCGCGCGAGACCGTCTCCGCGCTCCGCAAGGACGTGATCGCCAAGTGCTACGGCGGAGACATCACCCGAAAGCGCAAGCTCCTCGAGAAGCAGAAGGAGGGCAAGAAACGGATGAAGCGGGTCGGCTCGGTCGAGATTCCACAGGACGCCTTCATGGCGATCCTCTCGCTGGACTGAGATGGGCGCCGAGTTCTCGGAAGGCTGCATCTTCTGTCGCCTGATCGCCGACCCGGCGGTAGCGACCCTGGATCGCGATGAGGACGTTGTCGCCTTCGCCGACATCAACCCTCAGGCCCCGGCGCACTTCCTGATCGTGCCGCGCCGCCACGTGGAGACGATCTCCGCACTGGAGGACGATCGCCTCCTCGGCCGGATCTTCTCGATGGCTCACCGCCTCGCCGCCGGCCGCGGGCTGGCGGATTCCGGCTACCGGTTGGTCTTCAACCAGGGTCCGAACGGCGGCCAGACCGTCTATCACGTCCACCTCCACGTTCTCGGCGGACGGCAGCTGACTTGGCCACCGGGCTAGCCGAGCTCCTCGAGGGCTTCGAGGTCAAACGGTTCCCCGAAGGCACCCGAACGGCCGAGGACGCGGCGCGCGCGATCGGCTGCTCGCTCGGTCAGATCGTGAAGTCGCTCGTCTTCCTCGCCGAGGGCCGTCCGGTGGTGGCGCTGATCAGCGGCGCCAACCGGCTCGACCCGGAGCGACTGGGCCGGTTGGCCGGACTGCCGGTGGCCAAGGCCGACGCCGAGACCACCCGGCGGGCGACGGGTTTCGCGATCGGCGGCGTGCCGCCCTTCGGGCATCTCCACCCGCTTGCGATCTACGTCGATCGTGACCTCCTCGGGTACGGCGTCGTCTGGGCCGCGGCGGGACGCCCCGATTCCGTCTTCGCCATCGCGCCGGATCGGCTTCTCGCGATCTCGGGCGGTGATGTCGCCGACCTCAGGTGGGCAGGGCCGGTAGCTTAGGCTTCGCCAACCACACCGTCCGCCGCCGCCCTCTGGCGGCCAAAGCTTCCTTTGAGGAGACCTCATGATCGCTCTGCCGGAGTCGTCGAAGGAGTTCGCGAAGCTCAGCTGGGATGAGATCCTGCCGATCTACAACGAGCTCTACTTTCGTGACCTGACGATCGACAGCGCCCAGCAATGGCTGAATGACTGGTCCGCGTTCGAGGACCTCCTGGCCGAGGCGCGGGAACAGGTTTACTTCGATTACACCTGCGACACGGCAAGCGCTGAGAAGGAAGCCGACAACCTCCGCTTCCAGACCGAGATCGAACCCAACGCGGCCGAGCAGCGGGTTCGGCTCAGCCGTCGGCTCCTCGAGGTCGGCTATTCAACGCCGGAGCTGGAGGAGTCGCTGAGGCGGTTTCGCACCACCAACGACATCTTCCGCGAGGAGAACGTGCCGCTCAAGTCCGAAGTCGAGAGGCTCAACGCCGAGTACCAGAAAATCGCCGGCGCCATGACGGCGGTCTGGGATGGGGAGGAGATCCCGCTACCCCGTCTGCGGCCCTTCATGCTCAGCCCCGACCGGGCCGTCCGGGAAAAGGCCTGGCGTCTCCATCGCAAGCCCTACGTCGAGCAGCGGGATGAGCTGGCAAGCCTTTTCACCGAGCAGTACGGGCTCCGCCAGCGGATCGCTCGCAACGCCGGGTTCGAGGACTTCCGCGACTACATGCACGTCGAGAAGCACCGCTTTGACTACACGCCCGAAGACTGCCACGCCTTCCACCGGGCGGTCGAGGAGAAGGCGGTGCCGGCTGCCCAGCGGATCCTCGAGCGCCGCCGGAAGAAGATGGGGCTGGACGCCCTCCGACCCTGGGATGTGGGCGTCGACTCCCAGGGAAGGCCGCCGCTGCGGCCGTTCGAGACGGCTGAAGAGTTCATCGAGCGTGGAGTCTCGGTCTTCAACCGCGTCGACCCGCAGCTGGGACGGTATTTCCAGACCATGCAGGAGGAAGGCCTGCTCGATCTCCAGAGCCGGAAGGGGAAGGCGCCCGGCGGGTACATGACCGACCTCCCCAAAAAGAAGCGACCGCTGATCTTCATGAACGCCGCCGGCGTGCCCGACGACCTCGTCACCCTGGTCCACGAGGCCGGGCACTCCTTCCAGGGCTTCGAGCAGTTCGACAACGACCTGCTCTTCTGCCAGCGATGGCCCGGAATGGAGATGGCCGAGGTGGGCTCGATGGCGATGGAGCTGCTCTCGGCTCCGTACTGGGGCCGGTCCCAGGGCGGCTACTACTCGGAAGATGACTATCGGCGAGCCCGGATCGACCACCTGGAGGGGATCGTTCTCTTCTTTCCCCATTGCGCGACGGTGGACGCGTTCCAGCACTGGATCTACACCAGCCCCGACGGCGCCGACGCCGAGGCCCGGGATGCCGCGTGGCTCGACCTTCGGCAGCGGTTCGAGCGGGGCGTCGACTACACCGACCTGCGCCCGGAATGGATCGCGCGCTGGTACCAGCAGCTCCACATCTTCGAGGTCCCTTTCTACTACATCGAGTACGGGATCGCCCAGCTCGGCGCGCTTCAGGTCTGGCGCAACGCGATGCGGGACCAGGCCGGTGCTGTCGCCGACTATCGGAAGGCCCTCGGGCTTGGTTCGACACGACCGCTGCCCGAGCTCTACCAGGCCGCCGGGATCAAGCTCGGCTTCGACGGCGACATGATCGGGGAGCTCGTCGGGCTGGTCGAGACGGAGCTTCAGAAGCTCGAGTCATGACGCTTCCGGCGCCCTCAGCGCTCTTTGGTGAGCTTCTTAACACGGCTCCTTTTCGCCACCTCTATGTCCACCTACCGTTCTGCCGACACAAATGCGGCTACTGCGACTTCAATGCGTACGCGCGGCTCGATGGCTTGATGAAGCCCTACGTCGAGGCGCTCGAGCGGGAGCTTGGCTCCGCGTCCGATCGCTTCCCCTTTGGTCCTTTGGCCACCGTCTACTTCGGCGGTGGGACGCCAAGCCTGATGCCGGCGGAATCGATCACCCGGCTCCTGGACGGGATCCGGGGCCGGTTCGGAATCGAGCCGGGAGCCGAGGTCACGCTGGAGGCAAACCCGGGGTCAACCGATCCCGAGAAGCTGGCGGCGTGGCGGTCGGCGGGCGTGAACCGGCTCAGCATCGGGGTCCAGGGGTTCGATCCCCGGGCCCTCGCCGTGCTCGAGCGGCGGACGGACGGCGCGCAGGCGCGCCGGACAGTGGGCCAGGCTCGCGCCGCGGGTTTCGCGAACCTCAGCCTGGACCTGATCTACGCGGTGCCCTTCCAGACGGTGGAGTCGTGGCGGACCACCCTGCGCCAGGCAGTCGAGCTCGAACCCGAGCATCTGTCCTGCTACTGCCTGACATTCGAGGAGGGGACTCCCCTCCACCGTCGGCTGGAGAGGGGCCAGCTTCCCGCCGTCGAGCCCGACGCGCAGTGGGAGTTCATCGCGATGTGCCAGTCCGAGCTCACTGGCGCCGGTTACCGTCGGTACGAGGTTTCGAGCTGGAGCCGCCCCGGGTTCGAGTCGAGGCACAACCAGTCCTATTGGGAATGCCGGCCGGTCTACGGAGCCGGTTGCGGCGCCCATTCCTACGCTCGCTCGGAAAACTCCTCGGAGCGCTGGTGGAACTGGGCGCGACCTCAGTCCTACATCTCCTCCACCGACTTCATCGAGGATGGCGAGGTTCTCGGCCCACGGCGATCGGCAGCCGAGCGGCTGATGTTGGGGCTGCGGATGGCCGACGGGCTGGAGCCGCCCGAAGGTTTCGAGAGCGCGCTCGCCGACCTTGAGGCGGCGGGACTGGTCGAGTGGGCCGGCGGTAGGGTTCGACCCACGTCCCGGGGGCTCGATCTGCACAACCAGGTCGCGCTCGCCGTCCTCTGAGGACCAATGTGATTCCCCTCTCGGGGGACGCTCCCAATCGCTAGGATCAGCACTCAGGACCCGAGAGTGCTAATGGAACCCAGAAAACGAGGAATCCTCAAGGCGGTGGTGCACGAATTCACCGAGAGCGCCATTCCGGTCGGCTCCCGGGCGCTCGTCAGCCGCTACTTCCTCAACCTCAGCTCGGCAACGATCCGGAACGAGCTGAGCAACCTGGGCGACCTCGGTTACCTCATCCAGCCCCACACCTCCTCGGGCCGAATTCCAAGCGACCTCGGCTATCGCTACTTCGTCGACTTCCTGATGGACTCGGAGTCGGTCGGGACCCAGGTCCGCGACTACATCACAGAACAGATCCGGACCGCGCCCGCCGACGGCCAGGCCTTCGTTGAAAAGGTCGCCATGGTCGTCGCCACCGTGACTCAGAACGCGTCGGTCGTAACCGCGCCTCATGGGCCCCGGGCCCGGTTGAAGCACCTCGACCTGGTCTCGCTCGAACCTCAAGCCGTGCTCCTGATCCTCCTGATGGAGGGGAACCTACTTCGCCAGCAGCTGCTCGCGCTTAGCCAGCCGCTGGCCCAGGAGGAGCTGACCAAGCTCGGGCACCGGATCCTCTCCGAGCTGGCCGGCCAGGACCGAGAAGCGATCGCCACGAGGATCACCTCTCTGCCGGAGGGCGCTGAACGGGAGGTGCTCCAGCATGTCCACGACCTTCTCGACCAGTTCGAGCAGGGTGCCGAGACTCTCGTCGTCCACGATGGGGTAAGGAACCTGCTCAAACAGCCTGAGTTCAGCGATTCCAACCGGCTCCAGGAGGTCCTCGAGATCCTGGAGGAGAGCCGGCACCTCTCGGCGCTGCTCAGAGAGATGATCGGGGAGTCCGATCTCCAGGTGGTTATCGGCTCCGAGAACGGCACCGAGCAGCTGCGCTCGTGCACGGTCGCGCTGACGACCTATGGGGCGGCGGGCCGGCTCAAGGGCACCCTCGGTGTCGTCGGACCCACCCGCATGCAGTACGCGCAGATCGTCGGCCGGCTGGGCGCGGTGGCGAAGGTCGCGAGCGCGCGCATGGCGGAAATGTCCAATTGATTCAGGCGCCCGCGGGGTTAGGGCGGCTGAATCCCGGTAAGAATTAACCCAGCCAATGACCACAACCACTGATCTACGAGCGAAGATCGAGCAGCTGGAGGGGGAGGTGCAGGATGCCACCAACCGATACCTCCGCCTCGCCGCCGACTTCGACAACTACAAGAAGCGAGTCCGGCAGGAGCAGGCGGACACCGTCGAGCGCGCCAACGCCGAGCTGGTCGCGAAGATGCTTCCCGTGGTGGACAACTTCCACCGCGTGGTGGAGTCGGCGCCGGGGGAGGTTGACGATGCCTGGCTGAAGGGGGTCCAACTGACCCTGCAGCAGCTCGACGACCTCCTCCTCTCGATGGGAGTCTCGCCGATCGAGGCCATCGGCCAGCCCTTTGACCCGACGCTCCATGAGGCGATCGGCCACGAGGAGTCCGACGAGCACCCGGAGGACACGGTCGTCACCGAGGTCCGGAAGGGTTATCGCCTGAACGACCGAGTGGTGCGACCGGCGTTGGTGAGAGTGGCCCGACCCGTTGGCGATTAAGCGGGACTTCTACGAGGTGCTCGGCGTCAGCCGAGACTGCTCGCCCGAAGAGCTCAAGCGCACCTTCCGCAAGCTGGCGATGGAGCTTCACCCAGATCGCAACCCCGGAAACGCTGAATCCGAGGTCCGATTCAAGGAAGCGGCCGAGGCCTACCAGGTCCTTTCCGACCCTGAACGTCGCCGCTCCTACGACATGTTCGGCCACGCCGGGGTCACGGCCGGCAGCGGTGACGGATTCGAAGGCTTCGGTTTTGGGGACATCTTCGACGCGTTCTTCGGCAACGGGTTCTCCGGCCGCGGTCAGAGCCGGAACGTCCGCGGCTCGGACCTCCGCTACGACCTGACAATCGCCTTCGAAGACGCCTACGGCGGGGTCGAGAAGGACATCGAGGTGCCTCGGCTGGTGGTCTGCGACAAATGCTCCGGCAACGGTGCCGAGCCCGGCACCTCGGTCGAGGCCTGCGGCACCTGCGGAGGCAGCGGCCAGGTCCGCCGCGCCGCCCAGTCCATCTTCGGTCAGGTCGTCAACGTGGTCAGCTGTCCCGCCTGCTCGGGCCGGGGTCGAATCGTGCGAGTCCCTTGCACCGGATGCCGGGGCCAGGGACGGGTGGAGAAGACCAAGCGGCTGAACCTCCGGATTCCGGCGGGCGTTGACACCGGTTCCCAGATCCGGCTGACCGGCGAGGGCGAAGCCGGCGTTCGCGGCGGCTCGCCGGGGGACCTTTACGTGGTGATTCGGGTCAAGCCCCATCAGCAGCTGACCCGGCGTGACCAGGACCTCATCTACGAGCTGGAGCTCAATATGGTCCAGGCGGCTCTCGGGGACCGGATCGAGGTCCCCACTGTCGACGGACCCGTGGAGGTCTCGATTCCTCCCGGGACCCAGTACGGGCAGACCTTCCGGCTGGGGGGAAAAGGGATTCCGCACGTCAGGACGGGCCGCCGCGGCGACCAGTTCGTGGTGGCACAGGTCGTCGTTCCCAAGGACCTGACCGGTGACCAGAAAGCGCTTTTGAAGCAGGTGGGTGGGCTGACCGGCAAGCCGGAACGGGTCGGAAAGGGCTTCTTCGACAAGCTGCGGCAGGCGATCAACCTCGACTGATCGAGGTGGAATGAGGACGCCCGATCGCCTAACATGACGGGACCCGAAAGCGCAGAAACATTTTTGGCTCGGACCGGGTTTTCAAGAGCGAAGAATCAATCATGGGCAACCACACCATCGATCTCGAACTCACGCGCACCGAGGTCGAGGTCCGCGAACTGGAAGCACGGCTGCGGGTCGTGCCAATGAACGACGGCGCCCTTCTCACCGCCCTCGAGCGAGCGCTGGCGCTGAAGCGCGACCGGCTCCAGCGACTCCGCTCCCAGCACCAGGCCTAGGCTCAGGGCCCGCAGCCGCCGGCTGTGGGCCGGGTCTGCCCGGTTGTCCACTTCGATTGTGAAAGCATGGATCCCGGATGGCCTCAACCAGGATCCTGATCACGGGCGGTTTGGGTCAGCTTGGCCGTGAGCTGGCGGGGCTCCTGCCCGGGAGCCTGGCGTCGCCACGGGATGAACTTGACGTATCCAAGCTTGAGCGAGTCAGGCGCGAAATCATCAGCAATGGCATCGAGCTCGTGTTCAACTGCGCCGCCTACAACGCCGTGGACCGCGCCGAAGAGGAACCGCAGTCAGCCCGGGCGGTCAATGCCCGGGGCGCCGGCAATGTCGCCCGCGCCTGCCGCGAAGCGGGCGCGAGGCTGGTCCACTTCTCGACCAACTATGTGTTCGGCGGGAGTCTCGATCGACCCTACGTTGAAACCGACGAGCCCGATCCGACCAGCGTTTACGGGCACTCCAAGCGCGATGGTGAGATGCGCGTTCTGGAGGAGTTGCCCACGGCCCTGGTGATCAGGAGCTCAGGGCTCTTCGGACGGGGCGGCTCGGCGATCAAAGGTGGCAGCTTCCCTGACCGGTTGATTGCGCGGGCGCGGAGCGGGGCGGAGCTGGCCGTGGTCGACGACCAGAGCTTGAACCCAACCTTCACCGGGCACCTCGCCCGCGCTTCGATCGCCGCTGCAGAGGCGGGGTCAACCGGCCTGCTGCACGTGGTGGCGGCCGGGTGTTGCTCCTACCACGAGTTCGCTGTCGAGATCCTTCGGCTTGCCGGCCTCGACAACGTGGTCGAGCCGATCTTGACCCGGAGCAGACCGGGTATCGCGCGCCGGCCGGCCAACGGCTGCCTCCTGTCGAACCGCAGCAGCCCTCTTCCTGCCTGGCAGGACGGCCTCCGGGAATACCTGGAATCGAACTCCATGAGCGCCGCGTGAAGGTGGGTTCAGCTCCCGGGCTGATGGTCAACTGGGAGCGCGAGGCGAGGATGGCCGCCCTCTACGGTGAGCTTGCGCGTGTCGCCCGCGAGCCGGTCACCAAGAGGCAATTGGAGCGGATGGCAGCGGACGAGGGCCGGCACGCGGAAGCCTGGGCAGGCTACCTGGCGGAGCAGGGCATCCCGCTTCCCAAGCCCCGGCGCTCGCCCGCGGTCGGAGCGCTCGGTCTCCTCGCCACGGTGATCGGGGTGGGCCCGGTCATGTCGATGGCCGGTCTCGCCGAGGGCAGGATCCTGCGCTCCTACCTGGGTCAGATGACAGAGCTGGACGACGACCGAGCCAAGACCATCCTGCGCGAGCTGATTCCCGAGGAATCGGCCCACGCGAGGAGCGAGGGAGAGAGCCCGGACGAAGGCTGGCACGGCGGTGGGATCGAGAGCATCCGCAACGTGATCTACGGCGTCAACGACGGTCTGACGGCGACCCTCGGCGTCCTGGCTGGAGTTGGCGGGGCGACGGTGGACCCGCATGTCGTCCTGGTCGGTGGACTCGCCGCCATGACGGCATCGGGCGTATCGATGGCCGGTGGCGCCTACCTCGCGACCAAGTCACAGCGGGAGATCTACGAAGAGCAGCTTGCCCGGGAGGCCGCCGAGATCGAGGCGATGCCCGAGCTTGAGCGAGCGGAGCTGAAGGGGATCTACCGGGCCAAGGGCCTGACCGAGGCGGAGGCGGAGACGATCGTGGCCCGCATCACGCGGGACAAGAAGATCTGGCTCGAGACCCAGGCGCGCGAGGAGCTTGGACTCGACGCCGGCCAGTTCGAGGACCCCATGCGCGAGGCCGTCGTGGCCGGTGTCGCCACCCTCTTCGGCGGACTCATCCCCGTCGTGGGGTACCTGATCGGACGAGCGGTCGCCGGCTCGCACCCGCTCCTGGCGCTGTTCATCACGGCCGTCATCTGCGTGGCCTGCCTCTTCGCCATGGGCGCCGCCCGCACCTTCTTCACCGGCAAGAACGCTCTCCGCTCCGGCCTAGAGATGACGCTCGTGGGCAGCGGCGTGGCGGTGCTCACCTACGCCGTCGGCTATGCGTTCCGGGCCGCCTGAGCTACTGAAGGGCTATTGCCCGGTCATCCAACCCCGGCCAAACGCGACCAGGACGATCCAGCAGGCCGCGGCAAGCAAGACCGCCTCTCGCGCCTTCGATTGATGGCCGGATGCCGAGTAGAAGTAGAGCCCGGGCAGGAAGAGCACCGCGAACACCCCGTAGACCAAGTGGAGCGGGTTGTTCAACCGCGCCCCGAGCAGCAGGTTGAGAACGCCGAGCAGTCCCTGCACCGCGGTGAGGCCGCAGAGCATCAGGTAGGCCGAACGGAAGCCGCCACTCACCGCCTTGTGGCGGATGTACTGGTAGCTGCCCCAGCCGGCAAGGAGCAGGGCGAAGAGGATCTCCGCGAGCGCGAACCGGCCGTGCAGGAAGAGCATGAGCTGAGGCACCGCGTCAGCGTAGCCGGAGGCCGTACCCGTGCGGTCGACGTAATCTCCTCGCCGATGGTCGTCGTCCACAATGCGGTGCGCGCTCCAGTCCCGCCCGGACGCGTCCGGGCTGTGCTCGTCGCGGCAGGCCAGGTGGCGGAGATCGGAGCTCGGCTTCCGGAAGGAGGGTGGGAGCTCGCACTTCGGATCTCCGGGGACCGGGAGCTGCGTCGGCTCAACCGTCAGTTCCTGGGGGAGGACCGTCCGACCGACGTGCTCTCCTTTCCCTCCGGCGACCGCGGCCCGGGCGCCCATCTGGGCGACATCGTCATCTCCTGGTCGGCGGTCGTTCGGCAGGCGGCCGAGTACGGGCACCCGGAGGAGACCGAGCTGGCCCTGCTGGCCGTGCACGGTTTCCTGCACGTGCTCGGCTGGGACCACGCTGGTCCCGAGGAGGAGGCCGAGATGGTTCGCCTCACGGTCGCCGCCCTGCGGCCGTCGGACATTCGAATCGCTGCCGGCCGGCTTTGAACCGGCCCTCGCGCGGGTAGGCTTAGAGACCGGGATCGAGGATGGGTCAGCGGCTTTGCCGCGGGCCTTGGCGCGTCTATTCGCAGGCGCGTCAAATGGAAGAGCAAAGAAGGAAGGATTTGGACAATCTCTTGATCGTGGGCCTGGGCAATCCGGGGTCCGAGTACGCGGGAACGCGGCACAACCTCGGCGCCGAGTGTCTCCTGCTTCTGGCCGAGCGGCTCGGAGCCAGGCTGACCCGCAAGCGGTGGAAGTCGCTGGTGGGTTTCGCCGACCTCTCGCCCGATCGTCGGGTTTGGCTGGCGTGGCCCCAGACCTATGTCAACCTGAGCGGCCAGGCGGTCGCGGCTGCGGCCCGGGACCTGGGGCTGGTGGCCGGGTCCGTCTGGGCCGTGTACGACGAGCTCGACCTGCCGCTCTGCCGCCTGCGAATCCGCCTCGGGGGCTCCGCGGCCGGCCACAACGGAGTTGCCTCGATCATTAGCTCCCTCAAGACGCACGAGTTCGTCCGCTTTCGAGTCGGCGTCGGAAGACCCGATGGTGATGGCGTGCGCTACGTGCTCGGACGCTTCGGGAAGCGGGAGGCCGAAGCCCTCGACCAGGTCCGCACAGGTGTCGTCGACGCCCTCGAGCTGGCCCTCCAACTGGGAGTCCAGGCGGCGATGGACAGGTACAACCGACACGGCTCGCTCGACTGCGAGGAGATCCCATGAAGCCGCTCTGGGAACGCGTGCTGGCCGAGGTGCCGGCGGGGAGCCCCCGGATCGGGCGGTTGCCCCCGGGCGCCTGGCCGATTGTCGCCGGCGCTCTGGCGCGGCGCGCCCTCGAGCAGGGGCGGACGACCCTGGTCCTGGTCCGGCACCCTGACCGCTTCCTGGCCGAGCTTCGGCCCTGGCTCGCCGGCCGGCCGACCAGCTACCTCTTCGCGGAGGTCGCGATCTCCTTCCTCGACCGGCCTCCGGCCGTCGACCCGGCGGTCGGCAGCCGGCTCGAATCGCTTGCCGCGCTCGGTCCCGGCGCCGAGCCCAGCCTGCTCGTCTCCTCGAGAAGAGCCGCCATGCGGCCGACGCTCGCGCCCGAGCTCCTGGCCGCGACGGCGGTCGAGCTCGCGCCCCGGGCCCGCTCCAGCCTGAACGGGCTTGCAGGGCGCCTCACCGACCTCGGCTACACCCGCGAGCCGCTGGTCGAGGAGCCCGGCCAGTTCTCCGTGCGGGGCGGAATTCTCGACGTCTTTCCCGCCGCGGGGAGCACGCCGGTTCGCGCCGAGTTCTTCGGGGACGAGATCGAGAGCCTGCGGTTGTTCGACCCCGGCAATCAGCGCTCGGTGATGTCGGTGCCCCGGGTGACGATTCGTCCCGGGCGGGAGGTCGTGGTCGGCGCCGGCCGGGGCGCTGCCGCCGTCGCGAGGCTGCGCCGGACCGGCGATCTCGACCACCTCCGCGGCGACGTCCGAGCGGACTGGGAGGATGAGCTCGCCCGGCTCGGGGTGGGCACGCCCTTCCCCGGCGTGGAGTTCTACTCCGCGTATGTCGACCCTGCCCTGCCGACGCTCTTCGACCATCTGCCGAAGGACGCCCTGATCATCGACTTCGAACCCGAGCGCCAGCTGGCCGAGGCAAGCGAGCTCGAACGCGAGACCACCTCCCTCGCGGCCGCCGAAGCGGCCGACCGCGAGCTGCCGGCGGCCTTCCTACCGGCGATGGTGCCGACGGTGCGGCTCACCGGGAGCGGTTGGGAGAGGGTCTGCGTCACGGCCGGCGAGGCGGAGGATGCCCTCGACCTCGGCTGGAACCAGCCCGAACCGCTGGTCCGCCGCCCGGGCGCGCTGCGCCAGGTCATCTCCGAGCGCTCATCGGTCGTGCTCGTCAGCGAGCAGTCGGAGCGCCTCGAGGCGTTGCTCACCGAAGCCGGCACCGAGCGGCAAGCCCAGGAGCTGGACCTTGACCTTGACACCATCCTCGCCGCCGGCGTCCAGCAGGTGGAGGCGGACCTGCCGGTGGGCGCCGAGAACCCGGGTCTTGGACTCGCGATCCTGTCCGACCACGAGCTCTTCGGGCGGGTTCGCCGGCCGGTGGTCCGGCGCGGTGGGTCGGGCAGGGGCCTGCCGACTGTCAGCCTCGAGTTCCAGCCGGGCGAGCTGGTAGTCCACGTGGACCACGGGGTCGCCCGCTTCCACGGCATGGTCCTGAAAGAGCTCGACGGCGCCGAGCGCGAGTACCTGGAGCTGGAGTACGCCGAAGCCGATCGGCTCTTCGTGCCGGTCGAGTTTCTCGACCGGGTCCAAAAGTACCTCGGGGGCGGAGAGGGGGACCCTCCGCTCAACCGTCTCGGCACCGGCGCGTGGGAGAAGGCCCGAAGTCGCGCCAAGAAATCGGTCGAGGACATCGCCGACGACCTGCTCAAGCTCTACGCGGCGCGGGAGGCCAAGCCCGGCTTTGCCTTCGAGCCCGACACGCCCTGGCAGGGCGAGCTGGAAGCGTCCTTTCCCTTCGAGGAGACGCCGGACCAGCTTTCGGCCCTCGCCGAGATCAAGGCCGACATGGAGTCCGACAAGCCGATGGACCGGCTACTCTGCGGCGACGTCGGCTTCGGCAAGACTGAGCTCGCGCTCCGAGCCGCTTTCAAGGCAGTGCAGAGCGGCAAGCAGGTCGCGATGCTGGTGCCGACGACCATCCTCACCCAGCAGCATTACCTCGTCTTCAAGGAGCGGTTGCAGCCCTACCCGATCGAGATCGCGATGCTCTCCCGGTTCGCCTCCGAGGAGGACGAGGCGAAGGCGGTGGCGGGCATTCGTGCGGGCACCATCGACATCGTCATCGGCACCCATCGAGTGCTCCAGAAGGATGTCCGGTTCAAACGCCTGGGGTTGGTGATCATCGACGAGGAGCAGCGGTTCGGAGTCGTCCAGAAGGAACGGCTGAAGCGCATCCGCGCCAACGTCGACGTGCTCACCCTGAGTGCCACACCGATCCCACGCACCCTGCACATGGCGGTCGCGGGGATCCGCGACATGAGTGTCATCCAGACCCCTCCCGAGGACCGCCAGCCGATCAAGACCTACGTCACCGCGGACGAGGACGAGCTGATTCAGCAGGTGATCGAGCGCGAGCTCGACCGCGGCGGCCAGGTGTACTTCCTGCACAACCGGGTGAGGACGATCCAGAAAGCGGCGGAGCGCGTGCGCCAGCTGGTACCGGAGGCTCGCGTCAGCGTCGGCCACGGCCAGATGGCCGAAGACGACCTGGCCCGGGTCATGGTCGATTTCAACCAGAAGCGCTTCGACGTCCTCGTCTGCACAACGATCATCGAGTCCGGCCTCGACATCCCCAACGTGAACACGATCCTGGTCGAGACCGCCGACCGGTTCGGCCTGTCGCAGCTCTACCAGCTCCGGGGTCGGGTGGGGCGTGCCGGCAAGCGAGCCTACTGCTACCTGCTCTTCGACCCCACTCGCTCGCTGACCGAGAACGCTGACAAGAGGCTCGATGTGATGTCCGGTCTGCACGAGCTCGGGATGGGCTTCAAGATCGCACTTCGCGACCTGGAGATCCGCGGTGCGGGCAACCTACTCGGATCCGAGCAGCACGGGGCGATCGCCGCCGTTGGTTTCGAGATGTACCTCCAGATGCTCGGCCACGCGGTGCAGCAGCTCCGCAGCGGCGGCGACGAGGATCTCGTGAAGGACGCCCTGACGACTCCCGAGATGAACCTGAACCTGCCCCTCGACCACTTTATCCCCCGCTCCTACATCCGCGATGAACGGCTTCGCCTGCAGGCCTATCGGGAGCTCGCCGCCGCCGAGGACGAAGCCCAGCTCGACGGTCTCTTTCGCTCCCTCCGGGATCGCTATGGCTCGCCGCCGGCGCAGCTCGACAACCTCGCCTACTCGTTGCGCGTGAAGCTGCGCGGACAGCGCATCGGTCTTCGATCGGTGGTCGCCGACGGGCCCGAGGTCGTGCTCACAGTTGATCCCGACCGTCCCCTCGATGTCGATGAGCTCGTGCGCCGCAATCCCGGCCGGCTGCGGGTCGCGCCCAACCGGCTCAAGCTGCTGCGTCGGGGCGAGGCTTGGCGGACCGAGCTGCTCGATCTCCTGGCGGCGATGGAAGAGCTCTACCGAGGTGCAAGAATCAGCGCCGGTGTCTGAGCTTTCCTACCCACCCGGCCTGCCCGCGCTCTTCGAGGTCGTCCGGAGGCTGCGCGCGGCGGACGGTTGCCCCTGGGACCGTGAGCAGACGCACGAATCCCTGCGCCCCTACCTGTTGGAGGAGACCTACGAGCTGCTCGAGGCGATCGACACCGGCGATGAGTCGAGGCTGCGCGAAGAGCTCGGCGACGTCCTGCTCCAGGTTGCACTGCACGCCCAGATCGCGGCCGACGAAGGCCGCTTCGATGCGGGCGCGATATCCGAGCAGGAGGCGGCCAAGATGGTCGCCCGCCATCCGCACGTCTTCGGCGACCGGCAGGTGCGCGATGCCGAGGACGTGCTGCGGAACTGGGAAAGAGACAAGCTCGCGGCGGAGGCAGGCCAGGGCCGGCCGCGGCAGTCGCCGGTGGACAAGGTACCGCCGACATTGCCGGCCCTGGCCTGGGCGTTGGGCATTCAGAAGCGCGCGGCGAGGGTCGGCTTCGACTACGACGACGCGGCCAGTGCCGCGCGAGACGTGGCCGAGGAAGCAGCCGAACTCGCCGCGGCCTCGACCGACCAGGAATTCTTCCGGGAGTTCGGCGATCTGCTCTTTGCGCTCGTCAACGTCGCACGCAAGCGCAAGGTGAACCCGGAGGACGCGCTCCGCTCGGCCGGTCGCCGCTTCGTCGAGCGGTTCAAGACAATGGAGGCTCTTGCCTCGCAACGCGGCGTCGACCTCGGCAGCCTCGAGCCTGCGGCGCTCGAGGCGCTCTGGTCCGAGTCCGCTTAACCGGCACCGATTCCATTCGAATCGACCCTGTGCTATCGTCCCCATTCGTTCCTGCGCGGCCTTGTTCGCGAAGGAAAACAACATCTCAGAATGCGTCGCATCAACACCATATCCAGGGTCGGAAAAGTCAATCTGCCGACGCCTCTTTCGAAGGAGTTCGCGCTCCTAGCGTTGCTCTTGGCGGCGGCCGTCTGGGTGGCCTACGCCTTCGCGCAGGAGGCGATGCTCAACCACCAGCTGAGCACGCAGGCCGCCGACCTGCGCCAGCAGAACGCAACGGTCGCGGTGCAGAACGAGGGGTATCGCCGGGACCTCCTCGCCAGCAGCGTCGGCGCGACAGCGGACGAGGACGCGCGGGCGCATGGTTATGCTCGAACCGACGAGCGGATCTACATCGTCGGCCGGTCGGCACCGAGCGCCTTGTCGCAGGCTCTTCCCGACGGCAAAGCGAAGGTTTCTGGTGAGGTACGGCAAAGTGGAGGGTGGGAGTCCCTCGGGAGGTGGATCGCTAATTTCTGGCACCGGTGAGACGCTGACGGAAAGGCCGCTGACGGCCTTGCCTCACGCGACCGACGATCTGGCAGCGCCCGAGACCCACCTCGACGGATCCAGCGGATCCTCTCGCAGCGGATCTTCGGCAAACGGCAGCAGCCCCGCCCCAGCCGGCCTCGTCGGGCAGGTCGTCGAGGGTACGGTCACCGGCATCACGCATTTCGGCGCCTTCGTCAATCTCGAGGGTGGCCAGCCCGGCCTCATTCACATCTCCGAGATCGCCCACGAGTACGTCCGCGATGTGCGCGAGCATGTGAAGCTCAACGAGCGCGTGCAGGTGAAGGTCCTCCAAGTCAATCCTGCCAATGGGAAGTACGACCTATCTCTCAAGCAGGCGCGCGCTGCGCCCGCCACGGTGCTGCCGAAATGGAAGCGCGGCAAGCGCGACCGGATCCTCCCGGACGGTGCCGATCCACTCTTCGAAGAGAAGCTTTCGAAGTTCGTGAAGTCGAGCGAGGAACGCCTTCTCGACGTCAAGCGGAACCTCGAGGCGAAGCGCGGCGGCGTCCGCTTCAAGTAGCCGGCGAGAACTTCCGTATTGTCAGGGAAGCTATAATGTGGCCGCGGAGTGGAGCAGCGGCAGCTCGTCGGGCTCATAACCCGAAGGTCCTTGGTTCGAATCCAAGCTCCGCAACCATTCAGACCGATGCAGAGGAGCTGGCGCGCCGGCTCCTCTTGTTTTTGCGGCGGAGAGGAAAAGCACAGTGAACAAGCGCAAGCGAGTTGCCATCGCCAAGCACCGGGCCAAGAAGAGGAAGACCAAGGCGCGCGCCACCGGCGCGAGGTAGTCTCTTCGACGCTTCCGGCGGTGTAGCTCAGTGGTAGAGCACACGACTCATAAT
>DAIRGV010000002.1:0-100345 GCA_036794405.1 Candidatus Dormiibacterota bacterium | reverse complement strand
CTTCACGATCATCGGGGCGGTCGTCGCCGTCATCGCGCTGGGGGCGTTCGTCGTCCTCGGCTCCCGCGGCGGCGGCGGCGGCGCGGGCATCACCTCGACCAACCTGAAGTCGGTCGTCGTGGCCGCGCGCGATGTCGCCAGCCGGGTACCGCTGACCGCGGCCGACGTCAAGGTCGTCAAGCTCGACGCCGCCGCGATCCCCCCCCAGTCCTTTGACAAGGTGGACCAGTTGAAGGGCCTGATCCCGGTCGTCAACATCTACGCGGGCCAGCCGGTGACGGGAAACCTGCTGGTCACCAGCTCGGATCAGGTCAGCAGCACCGAGGCCGCCTTCCTCGCCATCCCCAAGGGCTACGTCGCCAAGACCATCCCGACCAGCGAGCAGCAGGGTGTGGCCAACTTCATCCAGCCCGGCGACTACATCACGATCGAGGCTCTGGTGAGCGGCGGCGCGTTCCAGAACGAGCGGACGATCTACACCAACGTCCACGTCCTGAAGACGGGCCTTGCCAGCGCCACCGTCGCGCCGGTCGGCAAGGCGACGCCGGCGCCGGCGCAGTCGACCGGGGCGAGCACCAGCCTCACCATCGTCGTCACTCAGTGCCAGGCCGAGATCGTCGACTGGTTCCTCGCCAACGGAACGATCAAGTACACGCTCGAGTCGTACAAGGACTACTCGCCCCGCGATATCGCCGTCGACAGCTCCTGCCCGAGCGCCGATGCGGCGGTCGCCCCGGTGACGGGGGCGACGATCAAGGCCAAGTACCCGGGCCTCCTTCCCTAACCGAACCTAAACAGGTAAGACAAGAGAACCGCCTTGCTGCCCATCATCACCGGCGCCGCCTTCGCGATCGGCGCCTTCCTCTTCTTCATGAGCCTCGACAGCCTCCGCAACCCGGCGACGCCCGGGCCGCAGACGCTCCAGGGCCCGCCCCTGACCATCCGCGACCGGATCGACGCCGCCTTCCTGGCGACCGAGACGCGCGCGGCCCAACGCGCCTCCGCCAAGCCGGGCAAGCTGACCCTGGCCGAGCAGCTGTCGCGTGCCGACATCAAGCTGCGAACCTCCGAGTGGCTGATGATCCGCCTCGGCACGGCGGCTCTGCTCGCCCTCATCGGCGTCGTGCGATTCCACTTCGGGTTCCAGTTCATCGTCATGGGCGTCCTTGGGTACTTCCTTCCCCGGTTCTACCTCGGACACCGGCAGCGCAAGCGGCTCAAGGCGTTCAACGACCAGCTCGGAGACACCCTGGTCCTGATGTCCAACGCGCTCAAGACCGGCTACTCGCTGGCCCAGGCGCTCGACGTCGTCGCCAACAAGGCCTCCCCCCCGATCAACCAGGAGTTCGACCGGGTCGTCAAGGAGGTGAACCTCGGCGCCGGCATCGAGGAATCGCTCGGCCGGATGGTGCGGCGGACCGAGAGCAATGACCTCGACCTGGTCGCGACCGCGATCGCCATCAACCGGAAGATCGGTGGGAACCTGAGCGAAATCCTGGAGACGATCTCGGAGACGATCCGGGAGCGGGTCCGGATCAAGGGCGAGATGTCGACCATGACGGCGCAGGCCCGCGGCTCGGGCTACATGATCACCGCGCTCCCGATCGTGCTCGGGGTCTTCATGTACTTCGTCACGCCGCAGTACTTCGCGCCGATGCTGGGCAGCCCGATCGGCATCGGGATGCTGGTCGTGGCCGGGATCTTCATGGGGCTCGGCCAGCTGATCATGGGCAAGATCGCCACGGTGGACGTATGAGCCCGGTCACGATCGCGCTCGGCCTTGCCTTTGCCGCCGGGCTCTTCATGGTCTTCCGCAGCCTCGACAACCGCGGCACGGTGGGGGACGACCACATCGAGCAGCGGCTCAAGGGCTACGGCGACATCGAGCCGACGACGCTGGACGAGATCGAGCTCCAAAAGCCGTTCGAGGAGCGTGTCCTGCAGCCCGCCCTGGAGCGGATCGGCCGCTTCCTGAGCGATCGGACGCCGCAGAAGAGCCGCGACGCGCTGCGCCTCAAGCTCGCCCTGGCCGGCAACCCGGGCAACTTCACGGTCGGCGGGTTCCAGGCCCTCCGTGACGTCGCCGCCGCCTTTGGCGTGGTCCTCGGCGGATTGCTCGGCTTCGCCATCCAGCACGGCCCGATCGGCGCCGTGATCGGGGTGGCGGTGGGCGCCCTGATCGGCTTTTACGCGCCGCTCTACTGGATCACCTCATTGGCTGGCGGACGCCGGGTCCAGATCCAGAAGGCCCTGCCGGACGCGATGGACCTGCTGACGATCGCCAGCGAGGCCGGACAGTCGTTCGACGCAGCGATCACCAACGTGGTCGAGAAGTACGAGAACGCGCTCGCCGACGAGTTCGCGACCGTGATGCGCGAGACCCAGCTCGGCCGCCCACGCCTGGAGGCGCTGGAAGAGATGGGCAGGCGCTGCGGGGTGGAGGACCTGAACAACTTCGTGCAGGCGGTGATCCAGTCGGAGCAGATGGGGGTTGGGATCGCCAAGATCCTGCGCATCCAATCCCAGGAGCTCCGCCGCAAGCGCCGCCAGCGCGCCCAGGAGTCGGCGGCCCAGGCCACCCTCAAGATGATGCTGCCGATGGTCGGCTGCATCTTCCCGACCCTCTGGATCATCCTGCTGGGCCCGGCAGTCCTGGTCATATTGAAAGCCCGCAGCGGCTAAAAGCGGCCTCGGTTGGTGGGTGCGCGAACTGGGGAATCAATACAATCGAGTGCAGCTGTGAATCTCAACTCGGAGTCCCGCCTTGCCTTCTGAGAAGCTCGACCTGGTCGTCCTCGGCGGGGGATTTGGAGGCTACACCGCCGCCATCCGCGCCACCCAGCTGGGGCTCCGCGTGGCCCTTGTCGAGGAGGCGAAATTGGGCGGCACCTGCCTCCACTGGGGCTGCATCCCGACCAAGGCCCTGCTCGAGTCGTCCGAGCTCCTCTACCGGGTCCGCGACCGCGGGAAAGAGTTCGGGATCAATGCCGCGGGGCTGACCGTCGACTACGCCACCATCGCCAAGCGGAAGGAGACGATCGTCGGCCAGCTGACTAAGGGCATCGAGGGCCTGATGCGGAAGAACAAGATCGAGGTCGTCAACGCCCGGGGCACGGTGGCCGACGCGAACGCGATCCTGGCCGGCGATCGCCGTCTGGAGGCGCCCCACCTGATCATCGCCACCGGCTCGACGCCGCGCTCATTGCCTGGCATCGAGATCGACGGCAAGCGGATCATCACCTCCGACCACGCCGTCCACGCCGACCGGCTTCCGAAATCGGTGGCGATCATCGGCGGCGGCGCGATCGGCGTCGAGTTCGCCACCTTCTACCACCAGATGGGCGTCGAGAAAGTGATCGTCATCGAGGCTCTCGACCGGCTCGTCCCGCTCGAGGACGAAGAGGTCTCCGCCGTGATGCTGAAGGCCTTCCAGAAGGCCGGCATCGACGTCCGGGTCGGTGCCAAGGTCAAGGAGGCGAAGGCGGGGACGGACGGCGTCACCGTCCGTTTGGACAGCGGAGAGCTGAAGGTCGAGCAGCTCCTGGTCGCGGTCGGTCGCGCGCCGCGGAGCCGGGACCTCGGGCTCGAGGAGGTTGGGCTCAAGCTCAGCAAGCCCGGCTTCGTCGAGGTCGACGAATGGCTCCGGACCGGGGTCGACTCGATCCACGCCATCGGCGACCTGGTCGGCGGCTACCAGCTCGCCCACGCGGCTGTCCACGAGGGTGTCACCGCCGCCGAGGACATCGCCGGCAAGCGGACGGAGCCGATCCACCAGGAGCTGATCACCCGCTGCACCTACTCCCATCCCCAGATCGCCTCGGTCGGCCTGACCGAGAAGGAGGCGCGTGACCAGGGCGTCGCGGTCAAGGTCGGCAAGTTTCCCTTCCTCGCCATCGGTCGAGCTCTGATCCACGGCGAGCCCGACGGTTTCGTGAAGATCGTCGCCGACGATAGCGGCCGGATCCTCGGCACCCACATCGTGGGCAACCAGGCGACCGAGCTCATCGCCGAGCCCGCCCTGGCCCAGCTCTTCCAGGGCGACGCCTGGGAGGTCGGGCGCAACGTCCACCCCCACCCCACCCTGTCCGAGGCCGTCGGCGAAGCGGCGATGGCGGTCGACGGCCAAGCCCTCAACTTCTGACGTGGCCGGGAAGTTGAAGACCCGGGAGAAGGTCGAGTTCGCTCCCGATTGGCACTACCAGGAGCCGGTCGACTGGCGGGATACCGACCTCGACGAGGACACCCTCCGCGAGTGGTTCCGGACCATGCTCCTGAGCCGCCAGATCGACATCCGCTGCCAGGTCCTGAACCGCCAGGGACGCGCGCCCTTCATCCTCTCCGGGGCGGGCCACGAGGCCGCCCAGATCGGCGCGGCCTGGCCGCTCCGGCCCAAGCACGACTGGATCTCGCCCTACTACCGCGACGTCGTCTTCAACTTCCGGATGGGCGTGACGCCGCTCGACGTGATGCTCGCCGTCCTCGCCAAGCCCGACGACCCCGCCTCCGGCGGCAAGCAGACGCCGGGCCATTTCTCCGATTCGCGCCTCAACATCATCTCCGGTGGCTCGCCACTGGCGACCCAGATGGTGCATGCCGCGGGGGTCGCCTTCGCCCTCAAGATGGACGGCACCGACAAGGTCGTGATGACCTGTTACGGCGAGGGCGCCGGCGCCGAGGGCGATGCGCACGAGGCGTTCAACTTCGCCGCCATCCACCGGCTGCCCGAGATCTTCCTCTGCCAGAACAACGGTTTCGCGATCTCCACGCCCTACCGCAAGGAGTACGCGATCGAATTCGCGGCCCAGCGCGCGGCCGGCTACGGCTTTCCTGGTGTCACCCTCGACGGGCGCGACCCGGTCACCGCCTACCACGCCTCCAAGCAGGCGGTGGCGCGGGCCCGCTCGGGCGGCGGCCCGACCCTGATCGAAGCCATCGTCGACCGCCTCGGCGCCCACTCCTCAGAGGACGACCAGCGCCGCTACCGTTCGGCCGAGGAGCTGGAGCAGCTGAATCAGAACGACTGCCTCGACCGCTTCCGCAAGCGATTGCTGAAGGAGGGAATCCTCAGTGACAAGCAGGTCGCCGAGTACGACGAGAGCGTCAAAGAGGAGGTCAACCAGGCCACCCGGCAGGCGCTCGACGCGCGCGACCCGGAACCGGAAGAGGCGCTCACCAACGTCTACGCGTCGGACCCGCCCGCCGCCATCGAGCCCGCGGCCGGCGCCGACGCGGACGAGCTGAACATGGTCTCGGCACTCCGCGAGGCGCTGGCCGAGGAGATGGAGCGCGACGAACGGGTGATGATCCTGGGCGAGGACGTCGGCCCGAAGGGCGGCGTCTTCCTGATCACCGACGGCCTCTTCGAGAAGTTCGGCGAGCAGCGCGTGATCGACACCCCGATCGCCGAGTCCTCGATCGCCGGGGTGGCCCTGGGGCTGGCGCTGGCCGGCAAGCGACCGGTCGCCGAGATGCAGTTCACGGACTTCGCCCACATGGCGTTCAACCAAATCACCAACGAGATCGCCAAGTTCCGCTATCGGAGCAACGGCGACTGGGGCGTGCCGATCGTCATCCGCGCCCCCATGGGCGGCCACGTCCGCGGCGCGCTCTATCACTCGCAATCGATCGAAGCCCGCTTCGCGACGCCCGGGTTGAAGATCGTCATCCCCTCCGGGCCGTACGAGGCCAAGGGATTGCTGCTGGCCGCGATCCGCGACCCCGACCCGGTCCTCTTCTTCGAGCACAAGCGGCTCTACCGGATGTTCAAGGAGCGCGTGCCCAGGGGCGAGTACCTGATCCCGCTGGGCCCGGCGCGGACGGCCCGGGTGGGCGCCGACATCTCCGTCTTCTGCTATGGCCTGATGGTCCACTACGCGCTCCAGGCGGCGGCCGCGGTGGAAGCGGACGGGATCTCGGTCGAGGTCGTCGATCTGCGGACGGTCTACCCCCTGCCGAAGGAGGACATCCTCACCTCGGCCCGCAAGACAGGCAAGGTGCTGGTGCTCTACGAGGACAACCTCAGCGTCGCGATCGGCTCCGAGGTGGCCGCGATCATCGCGGACGAGGCCTTCAGCCACCTCGACGCGCCGGTGAAGCGGCTGGGCGGGCTCGACGTGCCCTCGATGCCCTACGCCGCGCCGATGGAGGACCTCTTCATGCCCAACCCCGTGAAGGTGGAGAAGGCGATCCGCGAGCTGGCGGCCTACTGAGATGGGGGAGACAGTCCGGGTCACGATGCCGCAGCTCGGCGAGTCGGTCCACGAAGGGACGATCGCCAAGTGGCTGGTTAAACCCGGCGATAAGGTCGTCGAGTTCGAACCGATGCTGGAAGTTGAGACCGACAAGGTCGCGACCGAGGTGCCTTCGCCGGTGACCGGGATCCTGAAGGAGATCCTCGCCGCCGATGGGACGACGGTGCCCTCCGGCGGCGAGATCGCGGTGGTCGAGCTGGAGGAAGCCGCCGGGGTCGCGCCGAAGTCGCCGACCCCCGCGACCGAACCCCCCTCCCCCCCCACCCAGCCCGCCGGCGAGGCCGATCCGATGCCGAGCAGGGACGCGACTCCGGCGCCGCCCGTCGCCGCGGCCCCCACGCCGGCGACGGGTGCCGAGCCGAAGCCCGAGCCGGCGCCGGCGGGGGACCGGACCGAGTCCGGCGAACATCGCTTCTCCCCCGCCGTCCGGATGCTGGCGGAGGAGAACGACGTCGACCTGGAGTCGATCCATGGCACCGGTCTCGGCGGCCGGGTGACCAAGAAGGACGTGGAGTCCGTCGTGGCCGGCCGTGCCACCGCCCCGGGCCTCCAGGCCGCCGCGGCGACCGGTCAACCGGCCTCCGGCACCACCACGGTAGCGGACGCCGCACCGGGCGACCAGCGCGTGCCGCTGAGCCGGATCAAGCGGCTCGTCGGCGAGAACATGGTCAAGTCCAAATCGACCATCCCCCATGCCTGGCAGACGCAGGAGGTCGACATGAGCGGGGTGGTGGCGAACCGCACCGCCAACAAGGGCAGGTTCGCCAGGGAGGAGGGCTTCTCACTCACGTTCCTCCCCTACGTCGTGATGGCCGCCACCGTGGCCCTGCGCGAGCACCCCGACGTCAACGCGACTTTCGCCGGCGACGCGATCCTCCTCCACCGGGACATCAACGTCGGCATCTCGGTCGGCATGGAGGACGCGCTCGTGGTGCCCGTGATCCGGCGCACCGACTCACTCTCCATCGCCGGCATCGCGCGCGCCGTCAACGACCTCGCCAGCCGGGCCCGGGACGGCAAGCTGAAGGCCGACGACCTCCAGGGAGGAACCTTCACGGTCAACAACTCGGGCACCTTCGGGACGCTCTTCTCCTACTCCGTCATAGCGCCCGGCCAGGCCGGCATCCTGACCATGGAGGCGATCGTCGATCGGCCGGTGGCGGTGAACGGGATGATCGGGATCAAGCCGATGATGTACGCCTGCTTCAGCTTCGACCATCGGATCCTCGACGGTCTCCAGGCTGCTAGATTCCTGGTCTCATGTCGCAAGTGGATGGAGTCGGTGACGGCGGAGGCGCAGATCTACTGAGGGGCAAGAGGGGGCAGGCCCCCTCTTCCAGAACTCCCCCTTTCGGCGCGACGTCTGGGATCGATTCTTGAACAACTCATACGGCCGGGATGAACCCGGCCTTGGCGCGACGGGCAAAGGGGGGCGGCCCCCCTTTCCGGAATCCCCCCTTTTGGCGCCGCGTCTGGATGTCGATTCTTGAAAAACTCAAACGGCCGGGGTGAACCCGGCCTTGGCGCCACGCCGGCCACTGGGCGGGCGGGATGAATTCAGGCATGGACGATAGCGGCGAGACGCCCGGTCTCCTGGCGCTCTTGGTCAAGGTTCGGGATGAGCCTGGCTCCCTTTATCGGGTCTCGGAGGCCATCTACAGGCACGGGGGCAACGTCACCTACGTCTCCACGATCACGGGTGGGGAGATCCAGTTCGAGATGATCGGCGTTGACGACCGCGGGCAGCTGGTGGCCGACCTCCTCGGCCTCAAGCCGGTGGTCGAGGCCGTGAGCGAGGTCCCGTCCTTCCAGCAGATCTTCGGCAAGCGGGTGATCGTGATCGGCGGCGGTGCCCAGGTCGGCCAGGTCGCCCAGGGCGCGGTCGCCGAGGCGGATCGCCACAACATCCGCGGCGAGCGGATCTCAGTCGACACGATCGCGCTGGTGGGCGAGGACCGGATCGCCGCCGCCGTGCGGGCAACGGCCCGCCTGCACCGAGCCCGGGTCCTGGTGCTCGCCGGCGCCCTGATGGGCGGCGACATCAGCAACGCCGTCCGCGAGGTGCGGGAGGCGGGGATCATCGTGCTCAGCACCAACATGGCCGGTTCGGTGCCCGATGCCGTCGACCTGGTGGTGACCGACTCCCTGGAGGCAGGGATCATGGCCGTGATGCTGATCGCCGACACGGCAAAGTTCTCGATCGACATGGTCCGGGGGCGCCGCTTCTGAGGGCCCGCGTATCATCGGAATCTCGCCTCGAAGTGCCCGTCCGAATCACCTGAAAGGAGGCCTCGCATGGCTGGTCCCGTAGTCCACGAACCCGCAAGCTCGGTCCGCCGCACGCCGAAGTTCGGCAACGCCACCCGAGAGGACGTCCCCGGCTTCCTCGGGATCATGCGGATCATCCACCAAGAGCCGAACTCGAGCGCTTTCGCCCGGCTCCTGACCGGCCAGCAGAAGCTGGAGGACGAGATCCCCCTGGCGCACCTCTTCGAGGAGATCTCGACTCTCGCCCTGCACGGCCTGATCGTCGAGGACCTGCTCTTCGATGCTTTCGCCTTCGACTACTACTGGGACGCCCTCAAGGGCAGCGTCCGCTCCGCCCGGGAGAAGACCGGGAACCAGAAGTTCTGCGAGAACTTCGCGCTGGCGGCCAAGCTGGCGATCGCCTACCGCGAGGCACGCCCGCCCAAGGTCGAGGTCTGAAAGCCCAGGTCGCCCGCCGGACCGGGTCGGCGACGATTCACCGCCTGGCAGCGAACTAAATTTCGGAGCTTCCCTTTTCGACGCCGGTCGCGCAACATAGGTGACGGCCCCGAGGGACACGCACCAAGGATCCGGCAAGAGCCGCAAGGCAGGAGCTGGAGCTGAGGAAGCGATCCGTCGGGGTCACTTTTTTCCCTCCAGCTGGTTGGGGATCCTCGGCTATTCCCTCTACATCCTCCTGTCGATCGTCGGCGACGCCCCACCCGGACGACGGTGATCGGCCGGCGAATGAGATTCCCGTTTGCCGGAAAGGGGCCGGAAATAGAAGTGACCCCGACCGACCGCCTCTCCGAAACCGGTACCACGGTCTTGCGACCACGGTTCCGGCCCTTCGAACGTATCGCTCGGGGCCGTCGCCAATGGTGGGGCACGGGTGCCAACAGCACAAGGCCCGAAAGTCAGTTCGCCGCCAGGCTACCCGGAGTAAGGGACCGCGGGGCTCAGTAGGTGATGTTCACGCCGCCGTCGACGACCAGGTGCTGGCCCGTGACGGCGTCGCTGCGGAGGAAACCCATCACAGCCTGCGCCACCTGCTCGGGGCTTACCACCGTCTTCAGCGGCGTCCGGTGGGCCATCGCCAGCTCCTGCGCCGACGCGGCCTCCTCTCCGAAGCCCTGCCGGAACCAGCGGGTGGCGACCAGGCCCGGGTTGACCGCATTCACCCGGACCTCCGGCGCCAGGGCGATCGCCAGCGCCCGGGTGAGCTGGGTCAGGGCGGCCTTGGAGACCCCATAGGGCAGGGAGGAGCCGCTCCCCCGCAGACCGGCGATGGAGGCGACGTTGACGATGCAGCCTCGTGCCCGCTTCAGGTGCGGGGCGGCGGCCCGGGCGGCGTACCACGGCCCCATCAGGTTGGTACCGAGGATCGCCCGCCAGACCTCTTCCGTCACCGCATCGAGATCGGAGAAGGGGATGAAGCGGGTGGTGCCGGCATTGTTGACGAGGACGTCGATGCGTCCGAAATGGGCGGCCGCCCGGTCGACCATCGCCTTCACCTGGGTCTCATCGGCGACGTCCGCCCTGACCGGCAGCCCCTCGGCACCGAGCGCGGCCAGCTCCGCCGCCGTCGCCTCCGCCTCGGCGGCAGAACGCGAGTAGTTGACGACGACGCCGCGGGCGCCGGCCCGAGCCAGATCGAGGCAGACGGCCCGGCCGATCCCGGTCGCTCCGCCGGTGACGATCGCCACCGAGCCGCCAAGTTCCATCCCGCCGAGGATAACCGGCCCACTCAGCCGCCGAAGCGCCGCAGCACCGTGTGGATGGCACCGGCGGGGGGGACCCGGCTCTGGAAGAGCGCGAACTCGTCGACAGTCCAGCCCGGGACCGCCGGCAGGGGCGGAAGCTCGGGCACCTGCACCCCGCCGCGGTCACGGGCCCGGGCCAGGGTCAGGTGCAGGTTGAGGGGCCTCGGGTCGGGAGCCAGCCCGACCCGTCGGCAGGCCTCCTCCGCCTGCCCGGCGAGCCCGGTGAGCTCGGCGGCCCCAACCTCGACGCCAAGCCAGAGCACCCGCACGGCGCGCCCCCTGCCGAACGTCCCCAGCCCGCCCAGCCGAACCTCGAAGGTGGGGAAGCGCAGCCCGCGCAGGTCGGCGCTGAGCTCCTCGATGCGTTGGGGCGCGACCACACCCAGGAAGCGGAGGGTGAGGTGGAGGTTTTCGGGGCTGACCCAGCGGAAGCCGTCTCCCGGTGCGCGGCAGGCTTCCCGGTAGCTCGTCAGGGCCAGCCGCTGCGCCTCGGGCAGGCTGATTCCGAGGAAGGCGCGGATCGTCTCGGGTTGCCCGGTCAGAGGGTCTTGCGAGGCCTCCAGTGCGTGCGCGCCCACTCCGAGGGCGAATTGGGGCGGAAGCCGAAGTGCTGGAGCACCGAGTCGAGGCTCTGGGCGATGTTCTCGAGCGACAGGGCGCGCAGCTCGTCGGGCGTCACGACAGGGTCGGACATGACACCGGCCAGGACTGTCACGATCGGAGTGAGGACCGCCACGGGCACTTTGACGCGGGTCTTCGTGATGCCGCGCGCGGTTGCGAAGAAGTCGAAGATCTGCTCGTAGGTGAGGATCTCCGGTCCTCCCAGGTCAACCGTCTGGCCGTAGAGGTCAACGCGCGCGATCGACTCGATGACGCACCGCGCGGCGTCCTCCCGGATGATCGGCTGCGAGTGCTGCTCGCCATCTCCGGGGATGACGATCACCGGTCCGAAGTTGGCCGCTCGCTGGAAGTCGCGGGCCACCCCTCCATCCTCGCCGAGGATGTAGCTGAAGCGGAGGATCGTGGATGGGATCCCAGTCCGCTGCAGCGCCTGCTCTCCGGCCCAGCGCGAGGCCAGGTACTTGAAACGCGCGTCGGGCTGGGCGCCGATCGCGCTGACGAAGATGACCTTGGTGACCCCGTTCGCCCTGGCCGCCTCGCCGAGCAGCCGAGGACCCTCGATGTTCACGTCGAGGAAGCTCTGCGGACGATCGCGGCGGACCGCGACCAGGCTGACCACCGCGGCGCAGCCCTCGCACGCCGCAGCCAGCGCGGCCGGGTCGAGCGCGTCGCCCTGGATCACCTCGGCTCCACGCACCCGCAGCGGCGCGGCGGCAGCCTGGTTGCGGACCAGCACCCGGAGCAGGTATCCAGCGTCGAGGACGCCGTGGGCGACGGCGCGGCCAAAGAACCCGGTCGAGCCCAGGACGAGGATCCGATCAGGCAAGGCACCGGAGATGTTAGCTGGTCGATACTGATCTGCCTTGGAACCGCGGATCCTCCTCGCCGTCCTGCTCGGGCTGGCCGCGATCACGGCCGGGGCGGTGACCCTGGTGACCGCGGTGCTGACCCGTCGCCGCCGGGCCGAGATCGCCGAGACCTACGCCGTCACGGGCGGGATCGCCTACACGGTGGTCCAGTTCGGCTGCGCCGGCGCGCTGATCCTCGCCGGGCTGCTGGTGATCGGGATCGTCCTCCTGGCGAGCCGGTAGGCATCGACATGGTCACCCGAGAGCGCGATCGGACCCAGCCCGCGACCGGCGGCGGCTCCGGCAGCCCGCCCCCGCCGCGGGATGGCCGCCGGGAATGGTGGCGGGACCTGCCGCCACCATTCAATCGGCCCCGCCCGGTCAACCGGCGCAATGTCATCCGGGGGGCGCTGGTGGCGGTACCGTTCCTGCTCCTGGTCGATGGTTTTTTGGGGGCCATGGCCTGGTATGCGACCTCCAACGTCTGGGTCGGCACCGCCGTCCTCGCCGTCGCCTTCCTCTTCACGCTGGGCGAGGTCGCCCTCGTCGCCTGGGCGGCCAGCCGCCGTCAGCTGGAGGAGCAGCGAAGGGCTCGCGAGCCGCACCCGGAGGACGACCCTTAGATCACGTTCCGCTCGGTCGCGAGGGCGCCGGTCGCGAAGCGCCGGTGGGAGAGAGGAGAGAGGTCGATCTCCGAGCGGCCCTCGACAAGGAGCTGGGCGAGCTGCTCGCCGACCGCCGGCGCCTGCATGAAGCCGTGGCCGCTGAAGCCACAGGCACACCAGAACCCGGCGACCTCCTCGGCTGGACCGAGGATCGCCTGGTGGTCCGGGGTTACCTCGTAGAGCCCTGCCCAGGCGGTTCGGATTCCCGCCCGCTCGAGCGCCGGCAGGCGGTGAAGGCCGACCTCGGTCACCCGCTCCAGGAAGCCATCGTTGATCTCGGTCGAGAAGGTGGGGCCCTCCTCTCGATCGCTCATCCCGAAGAGCACGCCGTCGCCCTCCGGATGGAAGTAGAAGCTGCTCGTGAAATCGACCGTCATCGGGGTCTCTCGGCCAACCTCGGGGATCTTGTCCGTGACCCAGATGTGCCGGCGGTAGGGCTCGACCGGGACATCGACGCCGGCCAGCCGCCCGACTTCCCTGGCCCAGGGTCCGGCGGAGTCGAAGACGGTCCGGGTGACGACCTCCCCGGCCGTCGTGCGCACGCCCGTGACACGGTCCCCTTCGGTCGCGATCCCGGTCACCTCGGCGCCCTCCCGCAGGCGGGCGCCGAGCCGGCGGGCGGCCGTGGCGTAACCCATCGTCACCGCGTCGGGGCTGGCAATGCCGTCGCTGGGGCAGAAGGTGGCGCCGAGCACGTCGGCAGAATTGAGGGCGGGGACCAGCGCGCCCGCCTCGCCGGCGCTGAGCCAGCGGGCGTCGGTGAGGCCGAGCCGGTTCCACAGCTCCAGCAGCCCACGAAAGTCCGCGACCTCCGGGGGGCGCGTCAGAAGCATCAGGTAGCCCACCTGCCGGAAGTCGGCAGGCACGCCGATCTCCTCCTCGAAGCGACTCAGCATCGCGACGCTCCGCATGCCGAGCCGGACGTTCACCTCGCTCGA
Source organism: Candidatus Dormiibacterota bacterium (assembly GCA_036794405.1). Classification (GTDB taxonomy): domain Bacteria; phylum Chloroflexota; class Dormibacteria; order Dormibacterales; family Dormibacteraceae; genus UBA6019. The sequence goes on along the minus strand of DAIRGV010000002.1, from coordinate 87,012 downwards.
GAACTGCTGGCGGACGCCACCGGCGTTGCGCGCCGTCGACCCCGAGCCGAGCTGCAACCGTTCGAGGAGCACGACGTCAACCCCGCGGCGGGCCAGGTGATAGGCGAGCGAGCAGCCCATGACGCCGCCGCCGACAACGACTACGTCCGCGGTTTCCACGCCCGTCCCCAGAACTCGAAGATAACCTTCAGAGCGGCGAGGCTGGTCACGTCGTTGTGGTCGACGGGCGGAGCCACCTCGGTCACATCGAGCCCGACCAGCCGGGCCTCGGCAGCCAGCGCCGCGAGGAAGTCGAGGACCTGGCGGGTTGTCAGACCGCCGGGCGAGGGGATCTCGGTGCCGGGCGCGCCCGCCGGGTCGAGGACGTCGATGTCGAAGGAGACGTGGAGCGGCCCGCCCGCTGTCCATTCGGCGACGCGGCGGGCGGCGCTCTCCGGGTCCCTCGCCAGCGTGGCCGAGCCGATCAGCAGCATCCCGTGGTCGCGGATGAAGTCGAGCTCTTCGGGATCGTAATCGCGCCCGCCGGCAACCGCCGCCGACGCGGGAGCCAGCCCGGACACCTCGAGCGCCCGCCGGAGCGCGCAGCCGCAGGTCCAGGCACCGCCGCGAGAGAAGTCGCAGAGGTCGGGGTGGGCGTCGACCCAGAGAAGGCGGAGGCCGGGATGGCGCCGCGCCTGGGCGGCGACGATCGGGATCGTCGAGCAATGGTCGCCGCCCATCATCGTCAGCAGCGCCCGGTCGGGGATCGCCGCCAGCCGGTCAGCGGCGTGCCGCCAACCCGTCTCGATGTCAGGGCCGACGTCGAGGTCGCCGAGGTCGTGGACCGACATCCCGCCGAGGCGGCGGCCGTCCTCGGTGACGGGCGGCATCACGGGGCTCAGGCCACGAATCCGCTCCGGCGCCTTTGCCGCCCCCTTGCGGTAGACGGCGGACCCGTCGTAAGGGATGCCGCCGATGACGACATCCGCTTCGTCCAGGCTCGCCCCGGCGAGGCCGGCCCAGGGCAGCAGGCCCGTCAGGTTCATCATCTCGAGCTCTCCCTTACCTTGAGGACGAGGAACGACCCGGCGATCATCCACGTCGCGAAGATCGCGAAGATCACCGGGTAGCCACCAGGCAGCCCGAAGATCCTCGGCCCGGCGTTGAAGTAGTCGAGGAGCCACCCGGCGCTCAGCCGCGCGATTATCCCCGACCCGGCGGTCGCGATGTTGGAGAAGCCCATGAACCGGCCCGCCTCGCCGGGCGGGATGACGTCCGTGATGAAGGCCCAGTCCACCGACAGGAAGGCGCCGAAGCCGACGCCGAGGGCGAGCCCGAGGAGCACCGCCTGGGCTGCCAGGAAGGGGACGTGGACAGCGCCAGCCAGGGGCTGGACGGCGCCCGCCGGCAGCAGCTGGTAATGGCTGAAGACGATCGCCACCGTGGCCGCGGCGCCGATCATGCCGCCCGCGAAGACGATCAGCCGGCGCCCGATCCGGTCGGAGAGCTTGGCCGCCGGCCAGGTGACGACCAGCCCCACGAGGACCACCAGGCCGAGGAGGATCGAGGTCGCGACCGTCGTCGCCTTGCGGTCGTTGGGAAAGAAGACGTCGCTGAAATAGAAGAAGGCGAAGCTCTGGAGCCCGACGACGCCCATCAGGATCAGGAGCCGCGACGCCATCAGCCAACCGAAGTCGCGGTAGCGGCGAAGGTCGAGGGAGAACGTGTCGATGAATGCGTGCCAGGGCGACTCGAACTGGCTCCGGGTCGGCCTCACGTTGTCGGGGACCGCGGTCACCGTAACCAGCATCGTCACCGTCAGGAGGACGGCGATGCTGGCGATGGCGACGCGCGGGCCGTAGTTGTGGAGGAGAACGCCGGCGCCCACGGTGCCCGCCAGGATGCCGACCAGGTTGGCGACGCCGTAGTAGCCCGACGCCTCCCCCCGCTGCTCATGGGGGACCACGTCGGGCAGCAGTCCCTGGTAGGGCCCCTGGGCCGTGTTGGAGGCGGTCTGGAGAAGGAAGTAGAAGATGACGAGGACCCAGTAGTAGCCGGACAGCGCCAGGCCGGCAAGGAAGATGACGTCGCCGACGGTTCCGGCGACGATGAACGGCCGCCGGCGGCCGAACGGACTGACCCAGCGATCGGAGATGGCCCCGGCCATCGGCTGCCAGATGACCGCCATGACGGTTCCGATCGCCTCCAGGACGCTGATCGCCGCCCCCTTGTGGGCGCGACCGACCAGGTGCTGCACGAGGTCGGGGAGGATCAGGACGCCGAGGCTGGACCAGAGGTAGCCGATCGCGATCCAATAGAGCGACATCAGAGCCAGCTCGTGGTGGCTGACTCTTCGCGCCACCATCGTCAGCGGCTCCACGGGCGCGCTCGCGGGCATCTCGCTTCAGTTTATGGGCCGTGCCGCAGCGCGACCCGCCGAGACTTACTTCTTCGGCAGATCCGACGCGCCGAAGTGGCCGAGGAGGGGGATCCGCTGGCCGATCCGCATCACGAAGGGCGCGAGCCGCGAGCCCTGCAGCTGGGGCCGCACGAAGTCCTCGTAGAAGGTGCTCAGGTTGTCGAGCTGGGTGACCGTGGAGAGCGACGTCTTCTGCCCCTTCTTGGTCTCGTCCTTCAGCTTTTGGAGGTCCTTCGGGTCCACCAGGGCGGCGGCGATCGGGTTGGACTCGATCTGCTTGCTCAGCGTCGTCACCTGGGCCTGGGTGAGCTTGGCGTTGTTGGCGAAGGGGGTGAAGGCCTTGTCGAAGACGATCAGGCCGGAGAGCAGGAAGTAGATGACGCCGATGGCGATCGCCACGTTGAGGAAGACGCCGAGGAAGCCATCGACACCACGCGCGATCGGCATCCGGTGGAGGGCCTGGCCGACGACGCTTCCGCCGTAACCGGCGAGGACGGCGATCACCAGCGCGAGGAAGATGGCCAGGACAACGTTGGCGTGGAGGTACTTCTCAACTGCGGCCAGGTACTGGCCGCGTTCGCGGTAGAGCAGGAAGAGGGCGCCGAAGAAGAAGAGGTAGGTCATCAGCGGCTGGATGATCCCCTTCTGGTAGCCGACGAAGAGGGCGAGCAGAAGGACGATGAGGATGAGCACGTCGAGGATCGGCAGCGTGCTCCCGACACCGCTCGTCACCGGCGCGAGCGAGGGCGAGGGGCTCGGGACCGGGCTTGCCACGAGCAGGGTCAACGTGGACAGGACGGACACAGCCGGGTCATTCTAGAGCCCGGCCACGCGAGCGGCGACGCGCTCTTCCGCCTCTCGGGGCGCGCTGTTAGACTCGCCTGCGAATGGCGCGGATCATCTCCATCTCGAACCAGAAGGGCGGCGTGGGGAAGACAACCACCGCCGTCAACCTGGGGGCGGCCCTCGCCGAGGTGGGCCAGCGCGTGCTCCTCATCGACCTGGATGCCCAGGCCCACCTGACGATGAACATGGGCGTGAAGACGCCGGACGACATCCACCTGACGATCTACAACCTGCTCGTCGACCCGGAAACCTCGGTCAACGACGTGATCCAGGTCTCGGAGTCGATGGGCGTCCATTTCATCCCCGCGAACATCGAGCTGGCGGGGGCCGAGGGGCAGCTCTTCACCGAGATCGGCCGCGAGGGGATCCTGAAGGAGAAGCTGCTGCCAGCCAAGCGGCGCTACGACTTCATCATCATCGACTGCCCGCCGTCCCTCTCCCTGCTCACCCTCAACGCCTTCGTCGCCTCGGACGAGGTGATCATCCCCCTGCAGTGCGAGTACTTCGGGATGAAGGGAATGCAGCAGCTGCTCAACACGATCAACCGGGTCCGGGCCAAGCTGAACCCGCAGCTCCGGGTCGACGGGATCCTGCCGACGATCTTCAAGGGCCGCACGCTCCATTCCCAGGAGGTGCTGGCGCTGGTGCGCGAGCACTTCGGGGACACGGTCTACCCGTTTGCGATCAAGGACTCGATCCGGTTCGCGGAGTCGCCGCTGGCCGGCGCATCGATCCTGCAGTACGCTTCGGCCTCCGACGGGGCCAACGCCTACCGTGCCCTCGCCAAGTCGGTCATCGGAAACGGCAAAGAGAAGTAGGAAAGCTGATGTCCAAGTTCAAGCGCGTCTCCCTGGTCGGATCGGAAGAGCTCTTCCGGCCGACCCGTCCCGAGGTCGTCGAGGAGACCGACGACGCCATGACCGAGGTCCTCGACCGCAAGCCGCCGACCGAGAAGCTGCTCCGGACCCTGCACCTCACGCCCGACGAGGTCGAGCTGCTGCTGGAGTCGGTCCAGGTGGCCAAGTACCCGGACAAGGTGCGCAAGCCCTCGCTCGACCGGTTCGAGCGGCTCGACGCGATCCGCGACAAGCTCCAGGGCAGCGAGAGCTAGCCGGCCGGGGCCTCAGCGGGCGGGGAGCCGGTCCCGGGTGCCGAGGTCGGTGGACGCCGCCGAGTCGTCCGATGAGAGCTGCTGGACGTCGCGGGCGCCGCTGCCCAGCTCCTCGGCCCAGGTCACGCCGGTGAGCTCCGCCGTGACCTCCAGCCGCCAGCCGGCTCCGTCCGGGGCCAGGATTCCGGGCACCTGGATGTCTGCCTGACCGGCGGAGCGGATGGCCGGTGCAGGCAAGGCGACGACACCGGTGACGGACTCGGCGTGGCGCGCCCAGCGGTAGTGCAGAAGCAGCTGGGCGCCGGGCACCAGGTCCCAGGGCATGTAGCCCTGGTTGGTGACATGGAGCGTCATCGGGCTCGGGCCGAAGGCCGCGACGTGGATCGCGGCGGCGAAGGCGGAGGCCCGGCTGGGGCCGATGAAGTTGGCCGCTCGGGCGACCTTCTCCGGCCAGGCGGGGTCGGCGGCGTACACGCTCCCCACTGCCGCGATGGTGCCACCTCGGTAATGCGCCCCACCGGGACGGGCGTACTCGCTCCCGAGGTAGACCGCCGCGGACTGGATGCTGACCTCGAAGCTGGGGTAGGCGACGAAGCCGCCGGGCCCGCTGCCGGTGATGCTGAAGAGGTTGTGCTGGGTCTGCGCCAGGTAGGAGGCGCCGGAGTTGTTCTCAGTCCACGTGATCCCGACCAGGAAGCGGGCGTTGACCCCGGTCGCCGCTTCCGCCTGGACGAACTCCGAGCCTCTCCCCGCGAGCGGCGTGCGGGCGAGAAAGGCGTCGATGTCGGCCGCCGTCTCGAGGCTGGGCTGGAGGATGCTGGAGCCCGGGCCGAGCGGCTGGTAGGCCGGCACGGGCGCGCTCTCGGGAGGCGGCGGCGTCGTCGCCGCGCCCAACGAGGACTCGGCGCGCACCGGGGTGGCGAACGTCAATGCGATTGCGACGGCCATCGCGGCGAGGCGGAATAATCCCATTCCCAGCTCGTTCCCGAACGAGCCGATCTAGGTAACCACAGATCAGGGGTGCGGTCAAACCCGCCTCTACCGCCATGACCCCGTCAGCGGCGCCGGCGGCGGCGGAAGTAGGCGTAGGTCCAATAGCCGGTGACGGCCAGGAGGGCGAGCCCGAAGATGACGGCGGCGGCCTGCTGCAAGTCGGGTCAATGATCTCCCAAAGTGCTCCCGAGGAGAACCCCGTCCGCCCAGTAATCGCCGGTCGGACCGGACGCGAGGAGGTCGTAGGTGCCGCCGTCGAGGAGGCGCACCGGCGTCACCGAGACCACCCGCGCGCCGTCCAGCTCGGCGCCCGGCGCAAGCATCCCGACCGTCCGGCCGTCCGCCGTCGGGTGGCCGGCGGAGGCGGTCACCGACCGGCCGTCGGAGAGAACCAGCGCAAGGGCATCATGGCCGAGCGGAAAGGCGACCGAACCGAGCGCGGTGACGACACCGGGCAACCGCCTGCCGCCCCGGTCGGCGGTCCAGACCGGGTCGCCGAGGCGCAGCGTGGTCACCGCGACGGGACCGTTCGGTGTTGCGATGAGCGTCCCCGCGGCAAGGCAGATCGGGCAGTTGAGGCGCGCGGGCCGGGAGGTGCCGGCGGTCACTCGACCGGCCGCATCGACGTGGCCGGTGACGAGCGCCGTCTCGGTGTTGAGCCGGAAGTCAGAGCCGCCCGACCCGGTCGGCGTCAAACCGATCGCCTGCAGGCGGCGCCATTCGCGCCAGACGGTCACCTGGTAGTCCGGGCTCGACTCGTCGCCGGCGGGGTGGGCGTGGGCGAGGATGGCCCGATAGGTCTCCGTGTCCGCCTTGATGGCGGCGAACTGGGCCGCCGCCTGCTGGTCCTCGTAGCCGCCGAACACGACGGGGGGGCCGCAGAAGGCAGGGATGCCGGCCTGCGCCATGACCCGGTACTTCAGCTCGGGGACGGAGAGCGGCGGCGGCGAGCCGGGCGCGGGCAGCGTCGAACCGCAGGCAACAGCGAAAATTGCCAGCAGCAGCAGGGAGAGTGTCCTCGTCGTCATTTCGGAATCCGAAAGAAGGAAGTCATGGGAAGGTGATCAGGTAACGAGATGGCCAAGCTGAGCATTGTCAAGGCAGGGCTGGAGAAGGAGGTCAACGGTTATGTCCTGATCGTGGGTGACGAGGCCGCGGTCATCGACCCCGGCGAACCGGCGGAGAAGCTGGCCGGCCAGCTCGGCAGCGCCACCTTAAAGTGGATCCTGGTAACCCACGGCCACCCGGGTCACCTGGCCGGCAAGGATGCGCTCAAGGATGCGACCGGCGCGGCGACCGGCATGCACGTGGCCGACGCCAAGCTTTTTCTTCGCTCGGCCGACCGCTACCTGCTGGACGGGGACGAGCTCGACCTCGGCGAGATGAAGATCCGGGTCATCCACACCCCGGGTCACAGCCCGGGCAGCCTGAGCTTCCTGGTGGCGAACCACCTCTTCACTGGTGACACCCTTCTGGCCGGCGGGATCGGCCGGGAGATGCCTGGCTCCGACCTCCGCCAGCAGATGGTGAGCATCGGTGCCCGGCTGCTCCGGCTGCCGCCGACGACGGCGGTGTACCCGGGCCACGGACCCGCCACCAGCCTCGAGGCGGAGCTGCGCACTAACCCGTATCTGCGGCGGGCCTGAGGAACCGTCCCAGGCCCGGCCGGGGCAGCTGGCCGCGGACGTAGACGCCGCGGATCGCGAAGGAGAACTCGAGGCCCTCGAGAGCCCCGTGGCGCTGCCGGGACGCCATCCGGTCACTCCGAGCCACCGTCCTCCCGTTCGGGTCGAGGAGCACCAGGTCGGCATCGCTGCCGACCCGGATGACGCCCTTGCGCGGATAGAGTCCGAAGATCCGCGCCGGCCGTTCGCCGACCCAGGGCAGGGCGCGGAGCGGGTCGCCGGCCTGGCGCGCCAACTCCAGGCAGCTGAGCAGCAGGGTCTGCACCCCCGGGCTGCCGGCGTGGGCATCGGCCAGCGGTTGGCGGAGCTTCTCCTCGTCGGTGTGCGGCGCGTGGTCGGTGCCGACGCAGTCGATCTCGCCCCGTAGCAGCGCTGCGCGCAACGCCTCCCGGTCGTCAACCGTCTTGATCAGGGGATACATCTTCATCACCGGTCCGAGCCGGGTGTAGTCGGCCTCGGTCAGCCAGAGGTACTGGGGGCAGGTCTCGAGGGTGAGCCGCGCTCCCTCCGCCCGGGCCGCAAGCGCCGAGAGAAGGCCGGCTCGACTCGAGAGATGGACGACGTGGAGGCGCAGGCCCAGCTCCCGGGCGAGCGCCCCGAGGGCGGCGACGGCAACCGCCTCGCCGACCGCCGGCCGCGAGGCGAGCAGGTCGGCGTAGCTCTCCACCCGGGTGGCGCTGGCGAGCAGCACCGAGGGGTCCTCGGCGTGGGCGGCGACCGGCAGCCCGGCCTGCGCAAGGGTGCCGGCGAGCCGAGCGATGGTGCCGTAGCTCGCGGGCGGCTCCAGGTCGGGGTCGGGCGCGCCCGCGGTGTAGAGCACCTGGCCCGTGCTCCTGCGCACGGCGTAGCCAAGGTAGGCCTTGAAGCCGATCGCGCCAGCGCCGGCGAGCTCGCGGACCTGGTCCTCAGTCGTTGAAGAACGGAGCAGCGCCCAGAGGCCGTGGTCGACCATCGCCCGGTGGGCGATCGCCTCCCGCTTGGCGGTGAAGATCGCCGCGTCGGCCACGCCGGGCAGCGTGTTGGGCATCTCGATGACGGTCGTGACGCCGCCTGCCGCGGCGGCGGCCGTCAGGCTTCCGAAGTCCTCCTTCTCCGGGAAGCCCGGCTCGCGGCCGTGGACGTGGGCGTCGATCGCACCCGGCACGACCCAGAGCCCGGTCGCGTCGACGACCTCGGCACCCGCCGGATGGGCCCAGGGGTCGAGCTTCTCGATCCGGCCGTCGCGAACGTGGACGTCGGCCTCGCGCAGGCCGTCGGGGGTGTAGACCGTGCCCCCGGCGATGATCAAGAAGGGATGACGTCCGCCCGCCGGAGGAGGGGATGGAAGGGGATTCCGGCACGGGCCAGGTTCTCGGCCGCCCCCTCCTCCCGGTCGAGGACGCCGACCAGGCCGATGATCTCCCCGCCCGCCGCGCGCACCTTCGCGGCGGCGGCCAGGGCAGCGCCACCGGTGGTGAGGACGTCTTCCACGAGGCAGACCCTCTCTCCCGCTTCGAGCCGGCCTTCGATCGCCTTCGAGGTCCCGTACTCCTTCGCCTCCTTGCGGACGATGCACATCGGGAGGCCGGTCTCCATCGCCACCGCTCCTCCCAGCAGCACGGCCCCCAGCTCGGGACAGGCCAGTCGCTGGGTGCCGGCCGGCACCAGCCGCCCAAGCTCGGCTCCGAGCCGGCGCAGGATGCCGGGCTCGCACTCGAACAGGTACTTGTCGAAGTAGAAGCGCGAGCGCCGCCCGGAGCGGAGGACGAAGTCGCCCTCCAGCAGCGCCACCGCCTTCATGTCGCGTGCCAGGCCGGCGAGGTCAGCCGCCGGAGCCAAGCTCTTCCATCAGGTGGAGGACCATCTCGGTCCCCAGGTGGTACTGCTCCAAATCCATCTTCTCGTTGGGCGAGTGGAGCGCGTCGTCGGGGAGCCCGAAGCCGGTCAGCATCAGCATCGGGTCGAACGCCTCCTGGAAGTCGATCGTCACCGGCACCGAACCGCCCTCGCGGACCAGGACCGGCTCTGCGCCGAACGACTTGAGGAAGGCCTTGCGGGCGGCGGCGATGCCGGGGTGGTCGACGCCGGCGAGGACGGCTGGCGCGGCCCCGAGCTGAACCAGGCTCAGGCTGACGCCAGGCGTCTCGAGCTCCGCGAGGTACCTCGCCAGGGAGTCGAAGATCACGGCCGGATCCTGGCGGGGGACCAGCCGCATGCTCACCTTCGCCTTCGCGCGCGCCGGGATGACCGTCTTCGAGCCCTCCCCGACGAAGCCACCGACGATCCCGTGGACGTCAAGCGTCGGGCGCCCCCAGGTCCGGTCCGCGGGCGAGAAAGCCACCTCGCCCTCAAGGGCGCGCACGCCCATCAGCCGCTTGAGGGTCGCCTCGTCCTTGACCCTGTCCCAGCCGGCGATCTCCTCCTTCGTCGGCGGGACGACAGCGTCGTAGAAGCCGGGGATGGTGACCCGGCCGTCCCGGCGCTTGAGGGTCGAGATGACGTGGGCGAGCGTGTTGAGCGGGTTTGGCGCCACTCCACCGAAGATGCCGGAATGGAGGTCCGCCGCCGCGCCCTTGGCGACGATCTCGGTGTAGAGGAGGCCCCGCAGCCCGGTCAGCAGGTTGGGAAGGCCGGGCGCGGTGAACTCGCCGTCGGCGATGAGCACGTACTCGGTCCGGATTCGCGCCGCGTTCTCGCGCAGGAAGCGGGGGAGCGAGGTCCCGCTGATCTCCTCTTCGCCCTCGATCAGGAAGCGAAGGTTGACAGCCGGCCCGCCGGTCGCGAAGGCCTGCTCGGCGGCGTTGATGCCCGCCAGCACCTGGCCCTTGTTGTCGCACGCGCCGCGGGCGTAGACCCGGCCGTCGCGGACGGTGGGCTGGAAGGGTGGCGTCACCCACTCCTCGAGCGGGTCCGGAGGCTGGACGTCGTAGTGACCGTAGATCGCGAGCGTCGGCTTGCCGGGGCGACCCAGCCACTCCGCGCTGATCACCGGGTGGCGGCCACCCGGGAGGTCGGCGATCTCGACCGTCATCCCCATCCGGCGCAGGCGCTCGGCCGTCCACTCGCAGGCCCGGCGGGTGTCACCGTCGTGCTCCCGGAGCGAGCTGACACTGGGGATGGTCAGGAACTCGAACAGGTCCGCTTCGGCCTGCCCGCGACCCGCCCGCGCCCGTTCCAGCGCCTCTTCGAGCATGGGCTCCAGCTTATCCGGCGGGCGCGAAGGGGTTTACCGTAGGTGTCCGTGCCCCCGCTCGACGCCGTCGCCGTTGTCGTCGCGCTCCTCCTCGCCGCCCTCGGCACGCGCCTCGCCTGGCTGGACTCGGTGCCGGAACGGCCACTCTGGCTCCATCACGGGCTCACCCGTCGCCGGCAGGGCGTGGTGGTCGAGTACCCACCGGGGCTGGCCCGGCTGGCCGGGGTCGCCCTTCTCCTCTACGCCGTGGGCCTCGTGATGGTGACGGTCAGCTTCGGAGCGGTGCTCTCCGGCGCCACCGCGCCGGGCTGGACGGCGTTCGGTGGGTGGCCGCTGCTGGCCGGCGTCCTGATCAGCCTCTACGTGATGCTCAGACTGCGCGTTCGGGCGAGTTAGCCAGCTCGTCCATCAGGTGGATCACCATCTCGGTGCCCCGGTGAAAGTTCTCCAGGACCATCCGCTCGTTGGGTGAGTGGGCGCCGTCGTCCTCGGCGCTGAACCCGGTGACGAAGATCTTCGCGTCCGGCAGGTTGGCGGCGAAGTCGGTGACGACGGGGATCGAGTAACCGCCGCGAACTAGGAACGGCGGGCGGCCGAAGGACGCCTCGAACGCGCGGGAGGCCGCGCCGATGCCGGCGTGGCTGGCATCGAGGAGGATCGGCCAGGAGCCGTCGCCGAGCTTTCGCACCTTGACCCGCGTCCCTGGGGTCGCCAGCGAGACGGCGTGCTTCTCGAGCGCGGCGAAAATCATGTCCGGCTCCTGGTCGGGAACCAGCCGCATGCTCAGCTTGGCGGTGGCGCGCGCCGGGATCACGGTCTTGGTGCCCTCGTCGGTGAACCCGCCCCGGATGCCGTGGACGTCAAGCGTCGGGCGGCTGAAATTGCGCTCGAAGATCGAGTAGCCGGGCTCGCCCTCCAGCGCCGGCGCGCCGGTCACCTTGAGCAGCAATTCCTCGGTGATAGGCAGCCGCTCCCAGCTGGCGCGCTCCTCCGCCGTCGGCTCCTGCACCCGGTCGTAGAAGCCCGGGATGAGGATCCGTCCCTGGCGATCCTTGAGCCCGGCAAGGATGTGGGCGAGGGTGTTGAACGGATTCGGCACCAGGCCGCCGAAGGCGCCGGAATGGAGGTCGGTCGCGGCGCCGGTGACCTCGATCTCGGTGTAAAGGTTGCCGCGGAGGCCGGTCAGGAGCTGGAGCAGGGTCCCGTCGTGGATGAACACGTAGTCGCTCCGGAGCTCATCGGCCTCCGTCCTGAGCAGGTGCGGCAGCACCTCGCCGCCACCCTCCTCCTCACCCTCGACCAGGAAGCGCAGGTTGAGCGGCGGGCCGCCCGCCGCGAAGGCGTACTCGGCGGCCTTGAGCGACGCGAGGTGCTGGCCCTTGTTGTCACAGGCGCCTCGGGCGTAGATGGCGCCGTCGCGGATCGCCGGCTCGAAGGGAGGCGTGATCCACTCGTCGAGCGGATCCGGCGGTTGGACGTCGTAGTGGCCGTAAATCGTCAGCAGCGGCCGGCCGGGCGCTCCGAGCCAGTCCGCCCGAACCGTCGGGTGGCCGCCGGCATGCTCGTGGAGGGAGGCCTTCATGCCCATCCGCCGAAACCGTTCGAGCAGCCACTCGGCGTTCCGGCGGCAATCCGCGGCGTGCCGGCTCAGCGTCCCCACGCTCGGGATGGCGAGCTCCTCCGCGAAGTCCGCCTCCGCCTGCCTCCGCCCCGCCCGGGCCAGTTCGATCGCTCTTTCAGTCATCTGCTTGCGGACCCCACAATAGGGAGGGTGACCGAGGCGCGTGGGGTGGTTCAGGACTCAAGCCGCCCCTTCCTTGCGGTCGGACCGCTGATCGCGGCTGTCACCGGCTTTCTCGTCTATGCCGCCGGCCTGGTGCTGAAGGGAAGCCTCATGCTGCCCTGGTTCATCCCCATCGTCGACCTGGGCGCGGTCCTCTGCCTGCTCGCGACGATCGGCCTTGCCGGTGTCGACGCCAACCTCAGGCGTGACAGCCGGTCGCTGCCGGTGGCTGGCCTTGCGGCGGCCGCCGCGCTGCTCTGGACGATTCACTTCGCGGTTTTCCCGGGCGACCTGCCCGGCCTCGAGAGCAGGTTCACGAGCCAGCTGACCTCCTGGGTCTACCTGCTTCTCAACCTGGCCGTGCCCTTCCTGGTTGCCATCGTCCTGGTGCAACCCTCGCGCCCCGCGATTCGGCCGATCCGAGCGTTGCTGATCTCGGTTGGTGCCGGCCTTCTGGTGGGCGCGGCTATCTTCGGCCTCGGGCTCGTGTTCACGCTGGTCCCCATCGACACGGTCACGGTGGCGGGGTCGTTCAATTGGATCGTGTCCGCGCTGGGTGTCCTCGGGCTGGTACCCGCTCTGGCGGCCATCGGCCTCTTCCTGCGCGGCCGCCGGGGCGACCCTCGGATCGAGTCCGGAGTCCTCGCCGCGCTCGTGTTCTGTGCGCTGACCTCCGTCTCCCTCCTCTTCCTGCAGCCGCGCTTCACCGCCAATTGGTACTCCGTCCACATCCTCTCCTTCCTTCCCTACCTGGCGATCCTGGCCGGGCAGCTCGGCCTCTACGCCAGCTCGGTGCGAGCCGAGCACGAGGCCCGCCGGGGAGGCGAACCTGGTGGCGGAGCAGCTCCGGACCGGGTTCGAGCTTTCGGTGCAGCTCGCCAACCAGGTTGACGCCGAGGCGCTCATCCAGCAGCTCGTCGAAGGTGCGGCGAAGGCGGTCAACGCCGACCGCGCGACACTTTTGAGCGTCGAGCCGGACGGAGTGGTGATCGAAGGCAGCGTCGACTTCGCCGGCGTCGCGGCGCAGGTCGGGAGCCGTTACCCGGGCAGCACCCCGGTCTTCGGCGAGGAGACCGTCGCGAGCCTGGCCGGCGGGCGACCGCATCCGGTCATCGGCGAGTCCTTCCGGCTCGACGCGTTGCCGGGTGAGAGACGCGGAGCCGCTGCGGGCGCTCCGCCACACGATGTCCCTGCCGCTCATCCTGCACGGGAGGGTGATCGCATTGCTGCTCCTCAGCCGGCGCCGCGACCCGCCCTTCGAGGAGCGCGACGCCGAGGGATTGAGCTCGTTCGCGCTGCTTGCCGCTCTCCTCCTGCGCAACGTCCGCCTGCTCGATGACGCCAAGGAGCTGAGTCTGACCAAGAGCCGCTTCCTGAACATGGCCGCCCACGAGCTGCGAACGCCGCTCTCGGTCATCCGCGGCTACCTCGACATGCTGCAGGCCGGGAACCTGGGAGAGCTGCCCCCGAACCAGGCCGCGGCCGTCGACATCGTGCTCGAGAAGTCGACCGAGCTGAGCGAGCACGTCGAGCGGTGCTCGAGGCAGCTCGGTTGGAGGCCGGCACCCGGCGCGAGGCCGAGCGGTCCGTGGACCTCGCCGAGCTGGCCGCCGAGGCCGTCAAGCGGGCCGAGCCGCGGGCTCGGCTGGCCGGCGGGGAGCTCGTCCTCCGCTGCCCGCCACATTCGGTGCGCGTGGACGCCGCGCCCGACGACCTCCGCCTCATCATCGACAACCTCATCAACAACGCGCTGACCTACAGCCCGGCGCCGGCGCGGGTGGAGTTGACGTTGACCGACGGCGGCACGCCCGAGCTGCGGGTCGCCGACAACGGGGTGGGGCTGCCGGCGGCCGAGCTGGAGCGCGTCTTCGAACAGTTCCATCGGATCGACAACCCTGACTTCGGCTACCCACCGGGTACCGGCCTCGGCCTCTATATCAGCCGCCGTTCGGCCGAGCGCAACGGCGGCACGCTGGTCGTCGAACGATCCATCCCCGGCGAGGGAACGGTCTTCCTGCTCCGGCTGGGGTCCGGTCAGGCCCCGGCCAGCTCCTCCATGTAGCGGAGCATGAACTCCACGCCGCGGTGGAAGTACTCGAGGTCCATGTGCTCGTTCGGGCCGTGGGCACCCGCGCCCGGCTGGTTGAAGCCGGTGATCACCATCGGGGCGCCGATCGCCCGCTGGAAGTCGACCGAGACCGGGATCGAGCCACCGGTCCGGAGGTAGCTGACGGGCTTGCCCCAGACCGCCTCGAAGGCGGCGGCGGCCGCTCGCGCACCGGCGTGGTCGGTGCCGCAGAGGACGGGCGGGGCCGGCTGGCCGACCTGGCGCACGGTCACCCGGGTGCCGGGCGTCGACAGCGAGCGGCAATGGTCGGCAAAGCTCGCGAAGATCGTTTCCGGCTCCTGGTCGGGCACCAGCCGCATCGAGATCTTGGCCGTGGCCGTCGCCGGAATCACGGTCTTGGTGCCCTCGTCGGTGAAGCCCCCCCGGATGCCGTGGACGTCGAGCGTCGGCCGCGCCCAGAGTCGCTCCAGCAGCGGGTAGTCGAGCTCACCCTCCAGCGCCGGCGAGCCGATCTGCTCGAGCAGCGATCGCTCGGTGATGCCGAGCCGCTGCCAGGAGGCGAGCTCCTCCGGGCTCGGCTTGCGGACCCGTTCGTAGAAGCCGGGCACGCTGACCCGACCGTTCCGCCCCTTGAGCCCGGCGATCACGTGGCCAAGGGTGTTGAAGGGGTTGGGAGCCACGCCCCCGAAGCCTCCCGAGTGGAGGTCGACCGCCGGGCCGCTGATCTCCACCTCGGTGTAGACGATGCCGCGCAGGCCGGTGATCAGGTCCGGCTGGCCCTCGGTCGCGAAGCTGCCGTCGTCGATCAGCACGAAGTCGGTCTTGAGGCTGCCGCCCTCTCGCTCCAGGAAGGCGGGCAGCACCTTGCTGTCCCCCTCCTCCTCGCCCTCGACCAGGAAGCGGAGGTTGATCGCCGGGCCGCCGGCGGCCATCGCATATTCGGCCGCCTTGAGGCAGGCAAAGTGGTTGCCCTTGCTGTCGGCGGCGCCCCGCGCATACACGCGGCCTTCTCGGACCGTCGGCTCGAAGGGGGGCGAGACCCACTGCTCGATCGGGTCGGGCGGCTGCACGTCGTAGTGACCGTAGATCGTCAGGACGGGCTTGCCGGGCGCCCCCATCCACTCCGCGCGGACGGTGGGATGGCCGTCGCCCTCGACCAGGGACGCCTCGAACCCGATCCGCCGGAAGTGGCCGAGCAGGTTCTCAGCGGCGCGACGGCAATCGCCCGCGTGACGGCTGAGGGCGCTGACGCTGGGGATGCGCAGGTGATCGAAGTAGTCGGCCTCCGCCTGCGCGCATGACTCACGGGCGATGTCCAGAGCTCGGTCCAAGTTCATTGCCAGTTAGGTTAGTCGGGTGAACGTGGGCGTCCTCCGGGTGATCCTCCACCTTCCCCGGAGCGGTTCCCTGAAGACCAAGCGACAGACCGTCGCCGGCCTCCTCAAGCGGGTGCGGAACGAGTTCGCGGTTGCGGCGGCCGAGGTCGGCGACGGCGACCGCTGGCAGATCGCGGAGCTCGGTATCGCCTGCGTCAGCAACGACGGGCGACACGCCGACGAGGTGCTCGCGCGGGTCGTCACCTTCATCGAGGCGAGGGCCGGCGAAGCGGTGGTTGCTAAGGTCAGCACCGAGGTGCTCCGGCTCAAGTGATCGAGCAGATCGAGGAGACGCGGCGCCGGCTCCGCGCGGGCAACCTGCCGGAGGCCCTGCTCACCCCGGCGACGGGCAGCGTCGCGGGGCTCGACCGAATGGCGCTGCGGGAGCGGGCGGCCGCCGTGGCGGGCGGCCTGGCGCAGCTCGGCGTTCGCCCCGGCGACCGCATCGGACTCTATGCAGCCAACTCGGCCGGCTGGATCCTCGCCTACCTCGGCGCGCTCCGGGCGGGAGCGGTGCTGGTGCCCTTCAACCCGGCCTACCGGGAGGCGGAGGTCGAGCACATCCTGGGCGATTCGGACCCGGTCCTGGTGATCGCCGACAGCGAGCGGCTGGCGGCGGTCGAAGGGCGCCGACCGGCCGTTCGTTTGGAGGAGCTGCCGCTCGACGAGCCGCCGCCGCCGCCCCCCCTGGATCCCGCCAGCCCGGCGCTGATCATCTACACCTCGGGCACCACGGGCCGCCCCAAGGGCGCCCTCCTCGACCACGGCAACCTGCTCGCCCAGGCCCGCGGGGCGATCGAGGCCTGGCGCTGGACCGCCGCCGACCGGTTGGTCCACGCCCTTCCCCTCTTCCATCTTCACGGTCTCGCGATGGGGCTCAACGGCAGCCTCCTGGCGGGTGCCGACCTGACCCTCATCGGCTTCGACCCGGCCGCGGTGGTGGCGGAGCTCGGCTCCGGCGCGACGATGTTCTTCGGCGTCCCGTCGATGTATCAGCGGCTCTGCGAGCACCTGGAGCAGCACCCCACCGACCTCTCCCGGGTCCGCCTCTTCGTCAGCGGCTCCGCGCCGCTGCCTCCCGAGCTCTTCCGACGCTGCGAGCGCCTGCTCGGCCAGCCACCGCTGGAGCGCTACGGGATCACGGAGGGTGGCATCGTCGTCTCCAACCCCTATGACGGGCCGCGCCGACCGGGCCGCGTCGGCCATCCCTTCACCGGCGTCGAGGTGCGACTCGGCGACGGTGATGAGATCCAGCTCAAGGGAGGCCAGGTTTTCGGCGGCTACTGGAGAAACCGCGAGGCCACCGACGAGGCCTTCGTCGATGGCTGGTTCCGGACCGGTGACGTCGGCGAGCTCGGGGAGGACGGCTCGCTGGCGATCCGGGGCCGGACCAAGGAGCTGATCATCTCCGGCGGATTCAACGTCTACCCTCGTGAGGTGGAGCTTGTCCTGGAGTCCCACCCGGGCGTCTCCGAGGTGGCGGTCGTCGGGGTGCCCAGCGAGCGCTGGGGCGAGGAGGTCACCGCCTTCGTCGTGCCCGCCGAGCCGCGGCCGGGTCCGGAGGAGCTGATCGCCTACGCCCAGGAGCGGCTGGCGAAGTTCAAGTGCCCCCGCGAGGTGCGCTTCGTAGCCGAGCTGCCCCGCAACGCGATGGGCAAGGTGCAGCGATCGCTACTCAAATAGGGGACCTCCTGGAGGAACGCCGAGGACACGTCCTCTGGCTCACGTTCAACCGGCCGGAGTCGCGCAATGCGATGACGTTCGCGATGTACGACCGCCTGGGCGAGATCGCGCGGGAGGCGAACGCCGACGACTCCCTCCGCTGCCTGGTCCTGACCGGCGCCGGCGACAAGGCCTTCGTGGCGGGCACCGACATCGGGCAGTTCCGCGACTTCCGAACCGCGGCCGATGCGACCGCCTACGAGGAGCGGATGGAACGCGAGATCGGCGCGCTGACGGAGGTCCGGATCCCCGTGATCGCCGCGGTCCGGGGCGCCTGCACCGGCGGCGGGCTCGCGATCGCCGCCGCCTGCGACATCCGGATCGGCTCCCCCAGCGCCCGGTTCGGGATTCCCATCGCGCGCACCCTCGGCAACTGCCTTTCGATCGCCTCGCTGAACCTGCTGATCGACCTGCTCGGGCCCGCCCGGACCAAGGAGCTGCTTTTCACCGCGCGGCTGATCGAGGCTGCCGAGGCGCGCGAGATCGGCCTCGTCAACGAGGTCGTCGACTCCGAGGAGGCGCTTCTCCCGAGGGTGGAGGCGCTGGCCGAGCAGATCGCCGCCAATGCGCCGCTGACGATCCGCGCTGTCAAGGAGGGTGTGCGCCGGATCCTCGCCCAGCGCCACCTCGACGCTGCCCTCGGCCGCGACCTGATCGTCGCCTGCTACCTGAGCGACGACTTCCGCGAGGGCATGGCCGCCTTCCTCGAGAAGCGAAAGCCGGCATGGCAGGGACGTTAGCGCCGAGGCGCCAGTCCTCCCTCAAGGCGGAGTTCGCGGCCTCCCTGCCCTGGCCGCTGGACGAGTTCCAGGAGGAGGCGATCGACAAGCTCGACGCGGGCGCCGGCGTCCTCGTCTGCGCCCCCACCTCGAGCGGCAAGACCGTGGTCGCGGAGTACGCGATCTTTCGCGCCCTCGCCGAGGGCGTCCAGGTCATCTACACCACACCGTTGAAAGCTCTCAGCAACCAGAAGTTCCGCGACTTCCAGCGCGCTTACGGCGAAGGTGTGGTCGGCCTCGTCACCGGCGAGAACACGATCAACGAGCTGGCGCCCATCGTCGTCATGACGACCGAGATTCTCCGCAACGTGATCTACGAGGACCCGCAGCGACTGCGCGATGTCAGCTACGTGATCCTCGACGAGGTCCACTACATCGACGACTTTCCCCGGGGCTCGGTCTGGGAGGAGATCATCATCCAGGCGCCGGCCCACATGAAGCTGGTCGGGCTCTCGGCGACGATCGGCAACTACCGCGAGCTGGCCGACTGGATGTCCCAGAATCGGGGTCGAATCGACACCGTCTACACCGACCGGCGGCCCGTGGAGCTCCGCCTCTGGCTCTCCATCCAGAACCGCTTCCACCCGCTCTTCGGGCCGGACGGCGTCGACCAGCAGACCTGGGCCAGGGCCTCGACCGAAGAGGAGGCGGCGTTCCGGGTCAACCGGTTCCGCTCGCTCCCTTCCAACGACCTGCTCCACGTCGTCGCCGAGCTGGAGCGCCTGAAGATGCTTCCCGCGATCTACTTCATCTTCTCCCGCCGGGGCTGCCGGGAGGCCCTGCAGCGCTGCGCCTACCACTCCCTCGACCTCACCACCGACGCCGAGAAGGCCGCCATCGGCACCCTCGCCGCCGAGCGCGTCAGAAGCTTGAAGGACCCCGACGAGATGACGCTCTACAACAGGATGGTGGACGGAGGGATGCTCCGCCGGGGCCTGGCCGTGCATCATGCGGGCCTCCTGCCGTTCCACAAAGAGCTGGTCGAGGAGCTCTTCGCTCAGGGCCTGATCAAGGTCGTGTTCGCCACCGAGACGCTCTCCCTCGGGATCAACATGCCTGCCCGCGCGGTCGTCGTCTCCTCCTTCACCAAGTTCGACGGCGTCAACTTCTCCAACCTGACCACCGGCGAGCTGACGCAGCTGATGGGGCGGGCGGGTAGGCGGGGGATCGACACGCTCGGCCACGGCATCATCGCCAAGGAGGCCGATGTCGAGATCGGCACCATCTACGAGGTCGCGATGGGCGAAGGGCTGGTGATCGAGTCCAAGTTCCTCCCCAACTACAACATGGTCCTGAACCTGCTCCGGATCCACGCCGCGGCCGAGGCGGAAAAGCTGATGCAGCGCTCCTTCGGCCAGTACCAGAAGCTGCTCGCGCCGACCCAGGCCAAGCAACGGCTGATCAACCTCGAGGAGAGGCTGCGCGACCTCGAGAAGGTCTGGGAGTGCGACCACGGCTGCCGGCTCCGGGACCTGGCCGATTACTACCGGATCGAGGATCGCCGCCGGGTGGTCCGGATCGAGCTCCGCCGGCTCCGCCGGGAGGCGTTTCCCTCCGGCCCGCCGAAGGGACGGACGCAGGGCCGAGGCCGCGGTCGGGGTCGGAGGCCCCAGCCCCAGGGACCGGTCGGTCGGCAGATCAACCGCCTCGACGAGGAGGCGCGCAGCCTGCTCGACGAGCAGCGCCAGCTGAAGACCGTCCGCTGCCCCCACTTCGGCGACCACGTCGCCTCCTATGGCGATATCCACCGCCTCCGGGCAGAATCTGCCGCGGGCGAGAAGGAGGTCTCCGGCCAGTTCGACGAGTACGCCCGCAAGTTCCGCCGGCTCCGCCAGGTGCTGATCGAGACCGGCTTCCTGAAGGACGACAAACCGACCCCGAGAGGGCTGCTCGCGTCCAGGATCTACGGCGAGAACACGCTGGTCGTGACCGAGGCGATGGCCCTCGGCCTCTTCGAGGGATTGACCGCCGAGGAGCTCTGCGCGGTGCTCGTGATGTTGACCGCGGAGGACCGGATGCGGGACCGTGGGCCACGCCCGCCCCGCCGCTATCCGACCCCCGGCATCGCGCAGGTGGGGCGCCTCGTGCGCTCTCTCTACTTCCGCTTCTCGGACCTCGAGAGGGAACTGGATGAGCCCAACCTCCGCCCGCCCTCGCATGACTACATCGACTTTGCGTACCGCTGGGCGTCGGGCGAAGGGCTTGACACCATCCCGCTGCCGCCCAACGCCGACATCGGCGACGCGATCAAGGCCATGAAGGGGCTCTACTCACTTCTCCGCCAGCTCGAGTGGGCGCTCAAAGAGCAAGGCTGGCCGCTCGCCGACGTCGTCCGGGAGGCGACGGTCCGGATGGAGCGGGACGTCATCAAGCGCACGTAGGATTTCGAAGGTGCCAAATCGGAAGCATCGCGTCCTGGTCACCGGCGTCGCCCGCTGGTGGGGGGCCCTCCTCGTCCAGCGCCTGGTCGACGACCCCGCCGTCGAGGAGGTCGTCGCCATCGACACCCGGGAGCCCCACCACGACCTCGGCGACGCCGATTTCCTGAAGCTCGACATTCGCCACTCGCTCGTCGGCAAGCTGGTCCGGGCGGTGGGAATCGACACCGTCGTCCATACCCAGACCACGATCGACTCCTTTGACCGGGACGCCCGGCGCGCGCACGAGACGAACGTCATCGGCTGCCTCAACCTGCTCGCGGGGCTGGCCGGCGACGACACCCCTGTGCGGCGCGTGGTGCTCAAGTCGTCGGCCCACGTCTACGGCTCCAGCCGCCGGCTGCCACGGCACCTGAAGGAGGAGCAACGGCTCGATGCCGCGTCCTCCCATTCCTTCGTCCGCGACATCGTCGAGGCGGAGGCCAACCTCGTCGACTTCTCCGTTCGCAACCCGGGCGTCGAGACGGTCGCCCTTCGCTTCGCCAACAGCCTCAGCCCGGAGGAGCCGGCGCCGCTCGCCCGCTACTTCGACCTCCCCCTGGTGCCGACCATTGCCGGCCACGACCCGGTGCTCCAGCTGGTCCACCGCGAAGACGCGATCGACGCGCTGGCGCGGGCGACCCTCGGTGGCGCCCGAGGGGCCTTCAACATCGCAGGCGACAACGCCCTGCCGCTGTCGGCGCTGCTGGACAGCGCCGGCAAGCTCCACGTTCCGCTGCTGCCGCCCGCGGGCGCCTGGCTGATCAGCGCAGCCCTCGCCCAGCTCGGGCTCGCCGCCCTGAGCCCCCAGCTGATCGACCTGCTTCGCTGGGGACGGACCCTGGACACCTCGCGGGCGAAGCGGGAGCTCGGCTTCCGGCCCGCCCGCGACACCCGGGCGGCGCTCAACGACTACGTCCAGCAACGGCGGGTGCTCCAGTTCCTGCCCAGCGGCCGCCGTTATCGCTACGAGCGCGACCTGGAGGACTACATCCACGCCCGCCGGACGCGGAGGCGCGCGGCCAACGGCGCCCGGCTGAAGCTGGCCGCCGAGCCGGCGGCCGAGCCGGGGCCTAGTGCCCCGCCCCGCCGCCCCCGTCGATGACGACCACCTCGCCGGTCACGTAGCTGGCGTCGTCAGAGGCGAGGAAGGCGACCACCCGGCCGATCTCCTCGGGCGAGCCGATCCGTCCCAGCGCGGTCGACTCGAGGACCCGTTTCAGGATCTCCTCGTTGCCCCAGAGGGCCTCGGCGAAGCGGGTCTTGACGAGGCCGGGAGCCACGGCGTTGACGCGAATTCCCCGCGGTCCGAGCTCCAGCGCGAGCTGCTTGGTCAGGTGGATGACCGCGGCCTTGGTGATGTTGTAGATACCAAGCCCGAAGGCCACCCGGAGACCGCCGACGCTGGCCACGTTGACGACGACACCGCCGTGCTCGCCGAGGTACTTGTGCACGGCCAGTTGGGTCAGCGCGAAAACACCGCGCACGTTGACCTCGAAGGTCTTGTCCCAAGCTCCCAGGCCGGCGTCCACGGTGTGGCCGAAGTAGGGGTTGGTCGCCGCGTTGTTGACCAGGATGTCGAGCCGGCCGTGGCGGTCGAGGGTGGTGTCGACCAGCCTCTCCAGGTCGGCGGGATTGCCGGCGTGGGCGGCGACGGCGGTCGCGGCGCCGGGGTGGCGAGCGTTGATCCGCTCGGCCTCCAGATCGAGGTCGGCCTGCTTGCGGCTGGAGAGCACGACGCGAGCCCCGCGGTCGGCCAGCGCGTCAGCGATCGCACTCCCGATGCCCCGGCTCGCGCCGGTGATTATCGCGACCCGGTCGCGGAGGTCATCCTGAAGCATCGCTGGTAGGATAGGTCGGACCCATGGAGATCGTCTCGGGGAAGGCCGCTGACGAAATTCTCGAGCGGATCTTCCAACCGACGGCCAAGCCGTCGGCCCTCGATCAGGCCGAGGACACCCTCCGCCACCCCAAGAAGCTGGTCTACGCGGCGATGTCGAACCGCAACTTCTACTGGCGCAACCACATCCAGAAGTTCGTGCTCGACTCGGGCATGGTGCCGGTCAGCCCCTTCATGCTCTTCGACTACTACCTCCTCCACACCGTTCCCAAGCAGGTCGTCCGCGAGGCCATGAACAACCTGCTCGCGCGCTGCGACGAGTGCTGGGTGTTCGGCCGTCTCTCCCTCGGCGTCAGGGTCCAGATCGGGATCGCCAAGCGGCTCAACAAGAAGATCCGATACTTCGACATCGGTGAGCTCCCGGTGGCCGTGATGCCGATCTCCGAAGAGAGCGCCCAGGAGGAGCGGAGGGACTAGGGCCGAGGGCCGAGGGAAGGAGCGATCCGCTCCGCCCAGAGGGCCGGCCGGCGGAGCTCCTCCAGAGTTGGCAGCGTCGCCGGATCCTCCCAGGCCCGGTTCAGGAAGGCGATTCCGTGCTGGTCGTGGATCTCCTTGCAGAAGCGCTCGCCGACGACGTACTGCTGGAGCTTCAGCTCGAGCCCGGTGAGCCTCCAGAAGAGCCGCTCGAAGATCGTCTTCTCCCCCGCCCGCGCCTGGTGGGCCGACTCCAGCGCCTCGAACTCGGGCAGGACCTGACGGCCGACGACGTCCATGACCAGGTTCGAGTACCCCTCCACGAGGGACATCGTCGCCTGCACGCGGTTGATCACCTCCAGCTGGCGGCGCACGCCGATGGTCATCGCCAGCACCCGCTCGAGAGGACGCCGGCGGCGGCCGATGGCCGCGCTCAGGACCTCGCGCAGCATCCCGTTGAGGTGGTCGCGCAACCAGGGGTGGGCGCCGAACTGCCAGGCGTGAGTCATCTCGTGGAGGATCAACCAGCGGCGAAGAGCCTCGCCGGGGAGCTGCGCCTCCGTCTCCCAATCGGCGATGTTCGGCTCGACCAGGTAGAGACCGGGCCGACCGGCCGGTTCGCGGCCGAGCAGCTGGGGATCGTACTGCCCGAGCACGCGCCGGGAGAGAAAGCCGAGGATCAGCCCCACGTAGCGGGTGAGAAACCCCCTCCCGAGCTCGACCAGGCGGCTGTTCGGAAGCTGCGACTCGACGGCCACCAGCGGCTCCAACGCGTCGCGCATGATGCCGACGTTGAGCTCGACCCAGCCGAAGCGGTCGAGGGCCTGGAAGGGGGCCAGCGCCACCGGGTCCCCTCCGACAAAGCCGAGCAGCGGACCCTCGAGATCCTCCGCCAGCTTTCGGTACCGCGTCTGGAGGGACCGGAGGCGACGGCCATCGATGGCGTCGGAGCCATCCAGGCGACGGCGAGCCTGCTCCTCGATCTCGTCCCAGTCAACGATCCGCGCCGGGCCTGGCCGGGGCCGGACGGCATCGACGACGGCGAAGGCCACCGCGCCGAGCGCGACCCCGGCAAGAATGTCGCGGAGCGCGCGCCGGGTGCCGATGGCCATCCGCCACACGTTAGCGGGTGGCGAGCCGGCCCACGCCTGCCGCTGCTAGCGAACCTTCCAAGCGGTGGGCCTGACCGTGTAGACGACCCTCACGTCGCGGTCCTTGACCTCCGACGTGCGCCCCCGGTAGCGCTTTTGGAGCAGCTGGTAAAAGGTGCCCTCGGGGTCGTCCTCCACCTTCTCGATCTCGCCCCGGACCTGGAGGTAGCGGTACTGGTCCTCGGGGTCGGTGATGCTCAGCGCCACCCGGGGCTCCTCCTTCAGGAAGCGGTAATTGTGACGCGTCTTGGTGTGCGTCAGGCGGATCCGGTTGGACTCGGGGTCATAGACGAACCACATCGGGTTCACCTGCGGCCCGCCATCCGGGCGCACGGTGGCAAAGTGTGCGAAGAGCGGTTTCTGCAGCAGATCCTGGTGTGACTCTGGGGGCTTCATCTCGTTCTCCGGGAAAGCAAAAGGGGGCGGCGTTCAGGCCGCCCCCTTCAGCGAAGTGTTCAGTAACTAGACGTCGAGCTGGGAGACGTCGAGATCGCGCAGCGCATCAGGCGCCTTGAGGCCCGCAACCTGCAGCTGCTTCAGCAGCGCCAGGATGTAGCGGACGCCGGCGAGGTTGACGCCGTGCTTGCGGGTCAGGGTCTGGATGGACTGGAGCTTCATGAGGTCACGCTGCGAGTAGCGACGCCGGTTGGTCGCCGTCCGCTTCGGCTTAATCATGTTGAGGTGCTCGTACATCATCAGGGTGCGGGGATGGGTGGCGAGAATCTCCGACGCCACGCTCAGCGTATAGATCGGCTTGTCGAGGTGAATGCTGGTGTCCCGGTTCGACGGGATCGCCAGGGTTGCCGCTGAGGCATGGTCTTTTCTCTTCATCGATCCTTCCTTGACTGCACCTTTATGAGGCTGACGGGCATAACCTTCGGTGACAGCCACCCTATGGTGTTGGATTGTGCGAGCGAAGCCGACCCCGCACAAGTGATTTTTGTAAAAGAACGCCGACACGACATCGTCGTTTTTTCAGTCAGAGCGGGGTCAACCTAACTTGAGCCCGTTCCTATCATCGAAAAAACCGCTCGGCAGCCGCCTGCGCTAGGGCGTGGTTGCCGGCGGGGTGGCCGCGGGGGCGGGTGTCGGCGGGGCCGGCGGGGCGGCCTGGACGATGCCCTTCGGCAGCGGCGGTTCCGGGGTGCTGGGGCTGGTGCCGGGCAGGAACCACTGCAGCTTCCCGCCCACGTTGTAGTGGACGAGGCCGGCCGGCTCGGCGAACCAGTCGCCACCGGGCTCCTGGAGCGCGCTGTCGGTGGCCCACTGCATGAACTGGTGCCAGACCGGCGCGGCGACCTCGCTCGCCTCGGCGCCGCGCGGCATCGGGGTGAAGTTGGGGTTGCCGAACCAGAACGCTGTTGCCAGCGCGGGTGTGAAGCCGACCGTCCAGCCATCGCGGTAGTCGTCGGTGGTGCCGGTCTTGGCCGCCACCCTGCGTTCGGGCAGGGTGAGGTTGGAGCCGCGCCCGAAGACGGCGGCGCGGTTGCTGTCGTCGGACATGACCTGGTCCATGATGAAGGCGACCTTGGGGTCGACCGCCTGCTTGGCGCCCTGGTTGGGGTCGACCTTGAAGATCGAGGTGCCGTCCGAGTTGGCCACCGTGCGGACGGAGTGGATCTGCCGGAGCAGGCCGCCGGCCGCCAGCACCGACGCCCCGGTGGCCATCTGAAGGGGCGTCTCACCGTAGCCGCCGAGGGTCAGCGAGGGTCCATACGCATCTACGGGGTCGTTATTGGTGAAGACGCCCTCACCGATGCGATTCCAGGGTGGTGCGCCCATCGCCCTCGCCATCAGGACCACATTGGGGATGCCCTGCGAGATCTCGACCTTGACCGCCGGGATGTTGTACGAGTTGAGGAAGCACGCCTGCAGCTGGCAGGTGCCGTGGAAGCCGCCGTCGTAGTTGCGGGGCACGTAGGCCTTCTCGCCGGGCGACGCCGGGAAGGCGATCTGCGTGTCCGCGATGGGCGTGACCATCGTGTACTTGCCGCCGGCGATCGCCGCCGTGTAGTTGTACATCTTCATCGACGAGCCCGGGTTACGTGGCGGCCAGACCGCGAAGTTGTACTGGCCGCCGGCGTCCTGGGGGTTGGCTGAGCCGACCATCGAGAGGATCTCGCCCGTCTTGGGGTCGATGCCGACCATGGCGCCCTGGTGGACGTTGGCGCCAAACGACTGGTAGTGGGCGACCTGGGCGGCGATCAGCCGCTGAGCGGTCTGCTCCATCGGCCAGTTGAGGGTCGTCGTGACCCGGAAGCCATCGCGGGTGGGCGCGTCGGCGCCGTAGCGTGCCTTCAGCTCGTCGACGACAAAGGCGACGAAGCCGGGCGCGAGGACCACGTTGGAGTCGCGGAACATGTGGTTGGGCTCGCTGATGTCCTCGGCGAAGGCCTGGTCGGCCTGGACCCGGGTGATGTTGTGGTTGCGGACCATCGCCTGGAGCACCAGGTGCTGGCGGTTGCGGGCGCCCGGCCAGTTGACCAGGGGGTTGTTGTAGGTCGGGTTCTGGGGAATCCCGGCGAGCATCGACGCCTGCGCGAGGTCGAGCTTGGAGGTCTCGGTGTGGTAGTAGCTCTGGGCCGCCGCCTGGATGCCGTACGCGTTATTCCCGTAGAACGCGGTGTTGAGGTACATCTCGAGGATCTGGTTCTTGGTGAAGTCCTGCTCGACCTGGATGGCGAGCACGGCCTCCTTCGCCTTCCGGTCGATGCTCGGCTTGTTGCCGATCAGGCGCAGCTTGACGAGCTGCTGGGTGATCGTCGAGGCGCCCTGGACGGCCGCGTGGTCGTGGTAATCGACCCAGGCGGCGCGGATGATCGATTGGACGTCGACGCCGGGCTCGGTGTAGAACTTGGCGTCCTCGATCGCGATGGTCGCCTGCGGGAGCAGCTTGCCCATGGCGGGCAGGTGCTGCTCGTAGTGCCGGTAGCCCTCCTTGTGGATGTCGGCGAGGGTGACCTGGCCGGCGCTGTCGTAGATGATCGAGTCCTGGGGCAGGGTCGCGAGGGCGATGGTATGCGCGTCGGGGAGGTCGGAGGCGTACTTGACCCAGAGGGCCGAGGCGCTCACGAAGGAGCCGACCGCGACCGCCAGCACGAGCAGCAGGCTGACCAGCGCCGCGGGTGCGGCGAGCGGCTGGGCGATCCGGCCTCCGCTGCCGTACCCGCGCCGGCGTCCGGCGGCCGTGGCCCGGTAGCGGCGCCCGTCCTGCCACTTCAACAGCGGCTGCCGGGTTGCCGGCGCCCGCCCCTGCTGGAGCTGGTAACGGAGTCCGGTGACGAGCCCTGCGAGCAGGGAAGACCCGTGCCTGAAGATGGCGGTACCCACCGCGGCGGCGGTTCCGGCGACCTTCTGGCCGCCCTCCCAGCTCCGCGGCCCTCGCCTCGCTACTCCCATTTCGGTTCTCGAATCCCCCACGACTTGGCTGCTCCCGGAGAAAAGACTAAAGATGATGATATCGCTATCAAGTCTAGTGTCAACGCCTAAAGCTATAACGCATACTCGGGGGGCCGGTTACGCCCAGCGGCTATCCTTCGGGAATGCCCCCCCGGCTGGGTGTCAGCTTCGACGCCGGCAGGACCCTGCCCCCTTCGATCGAACGCGCCCGGCTGGCGGATCACCTTGGCTACGACTCGATCTGGGCCAGCCAGCTGCCGCCCGCGCGCGACACCTCGCTCGTCCTCTCCGCCTACGCCGAAGCGACCAAGAGAATAGGGCTCGGGACCGCGGTCCTGCCGATCTACACCCGCCACCCGACGGCGATGGCCCAGCTCGCGCTGACGCTGGACGAGATCTCGGGCGGTCGCTTCCGGCTCGGAATCGGCGTCAGCCACCAGGTGACGGTCGAGGGGATGTGGGGCCTCAGCATCGCCCACCCGGTGGCGGCGATGCGCGAATACGTCACCATCGTCCGCTCGCTGGTCACGACCGGCTCGGTGAGCCAGGAGGGCAGCCACTTCACCGCCCGGTCGCCGTACACCGCTCCCCGGCGCCCCGAGCTGCCGATCCTGATCTCCGCGCTGAGCCCGCTGATGCTTGAGCTCGCGGGCGAGCTGGCCGACGGCGTCTCGCTCTGGATGTGCGCCCCCGACTACATCCGCGACGTCGTGGTGCCAACGGTCAGGAAGGGACGGGAGAAGGCGGGCAAGTCGATGGCGGGATTCGAGGTCGAGGCGGCGGTGCCGGTCTGCCTGACCACCGATCGGGCGGCGGGGCTCGACGCCTTCCGCCAGGTAGCTGAGCGCTACGGTTCGCTGCCCTTCTACCGCCGTGTCCTCGATCGGACGTTCCCCGGTATGAGCGACACGCCCGACGACCGGGTGCTGGAGGCGCTGGCAGGCATCGGCGACCTCGCCACCCTGAGGTCGACGATCGACCGCTATCGGGAGGCCGGCGCGACGCTGCCGGTGATCGGCCCCTTCGCCGGGCACGATGGAGCCGCCGGGTTCGAGGCCACGCTGGAGGCGCTGGCGAGCTGAGCGGCGACGTCCTGGGGCTGCTCCTCGTGAGCCTGTCGGTCGGCCTCAGCAACTTCGCCGGTTCGATCGGCATCGGACTCTCCGGCGTCGACGGCCGGACCCGGCTGCGGGTCGGCCTCGCCTTCGGCCTCTTCGAGGGCCTGATGCCCATCGTCGGCCTCCTGATCGGCCAGGCCGTCGCCGGGACCATCGGTACCTACGGCCGCTACCTCGGCGCCGGGCTACTGGTGCTGACCGGCGCCTACACGATCTGGCAGAGCCGCCGGACAGGCGAGATCGAACGGGCGGAGGAGCGGGGCGTCGTGCAGACCCGGCAGCTGCTCCTGCTCGGTGTGGCGCTTTCGATTGACAACCTCGTGGTCGGCTTCGCGCTCGGCGTCTACCACGTCTCGCTCGTGCTGGCGGCGGTGACGATGGCGGTCGTCAGCGTCGGCCTCTCGTTGCTCGGGCTGGAGCTCGGCAGCCGCCTCGGGGCCCGGATCGGTGAGTTCAGCGAAATGGCCGGCGGCGGCGTGCTGGTGCTGGTCGGCATCGCTCTCGGCGCAGGGCTGATCTAATAAGTCCCGAAGTGGCTGTTCCGGGCTTGGAGGCCGTGCTCGTCGCGCTCGACGGCGGGGTGGCGACGGTCACCCTGAACCAGCCCGAGAATCGCAACGTCCTCTCGACGCCGATGGTGCGCGACCTCCTCGCCGCCTTCGCCTGGTGTGCGACGGACCCGGGGGTGCGGGTCGTGGTGCTGACCGGGGCCGGCGACCGCGCCTTCTGCGCCGGAGCGGACCTGGCGACCGCCTTCGACGCCGAGGCCGGCGAGCTCGAGCGGCACCACGGCAGGCGGAGCATCGCCGAGCTCTTCCTGGCCCTCCGCGACCTCGGCAAGCCGGTGCTGGGGCGGATCAACGGTCATGCCCTCGCGGGCGGGTTCGGCCTCGCCTGCGCTTGCGACATCCTCCTCGCGGTGGAGTCGGCAAGCTTCGGGACGCCGGAGATCAACGTCGGGGTCTGGCCGATGATGATCTCGGCCGTGCTGGCTCGCAATCTCCCCCGTAAGGTCGTGCTCGAGATGATGCTGCTCGGCGACCGCTGGACCGCGGCTCAGCTGAAGGACGCGGGCCTGGTCAGCCGGGTGGCGGCGAACCTCGACGAGCTGGACCGGCAGACCGCCGACGTGGCGAGCAAGCTGGCCCGGAAGTCGCCGGCGATCCTCCGGCTCGGCCGGGACGCCTTCTACCGGATGGAGGACATGAGCCTCGAGGAGGCCCTCGCCTTCCTCCACTCGCAGCTCACCCTGGTGGCCCTGACCGAGGACACCAAAGAGGGCATCCGGGCCTTCTTCGAGAAGCGCGAGCCGGAATTCAAGGGCCGCTGAAGGGCGATGGGCGACGCGATCCGCTTCGTCGAGGTCGCCCCGCGCGACGGCTTCCAGAACTGGCCCGAGCCGGTCTCGACCGAGGTCAAGGAACGCCTCCTCCGAAATCTGCTGGAGGCGGGCATCACGATGGTCGAGGCGACGTCCTTCGTGTCGCCGCGATGGGTGCCGCAGATGGCGGACGCGGAGGAGCTGATGCGGCGGCTGGGGCCCGAGCCGCAGGCCCGCCTCCGGGTCCTGGTCCCGAATCGCCGCGGGCTCGAGCGGGCCCTTGCGGCCGGCGCCCGCACGGTGGTGGTCAACGTCGGCGCCACCGACGGGTTCAACCGGAAGAACCTCAACCGGAGCGTCGCCGAGACGCTGGAGGAGATCGGCGCCATCTGCTCCGCGGCCGGCTCGGCCGGGGTCGAGGTCGTCGGCAGCCTGAGCGTCGCCTGGGGCTGTCCCTATGACGGCCCCGTCACTCGGGAGCGGGCGCTCGAGGTGGCGGATGCCCTCCTCCAGGCGGGCTGTGACCGGCTCTCGATCGCCGACACCATCGGGGTCGCCCAGCCGGCAGCGGTGGGTTACCTCTGCCGGGAAGCCGTCTTGCGTTTCGGGGCCGAGCGCGTTGCCGTCCACTTCCACGACACCCGCGGGCTCGGCGTCGCCAACGGCCTGGCGGCCCTGGAGGCGGGCGTCCGGGAATTCGAGGGCTCGATCGCCGGCATCGGCGGCTGCCCTTTCGCCCCCCGCTCGACGGGCAACGTCTGCAGCGAGGACCTCCTTCACATGCTGGAGTTGATGGGGCACCCGAGCGGCGCCTCGGTCCCGCGCCTGCTCGAGATCGCCGGCCGCCTCGCCGAGGAGCTCGGCCGGCCGCTGCCGGGCAAGCTCTACAAGGCGGGCCTCGAGCCCTGGGAGGCGACGGCATGAGCGAGCGGTCGCGCAAGCTCCGCGAGCAGGCCCTGGCGGGCGGCGCCCGCTATCTGCCCAAGCTCCGGGAGCAGAACAAGCTGACCGTCAGGGAGCGCCTCGACCTCCTCCTCGACCCGGGTTCGTTGGTCGAGGACGGGTTGTTCGCCAACGTGCTGGCGGAGGACCTGCCGGCGGACGGGGTGGTCACCGGCCTCGGCACCATGGGCGGGCGGCGCGTCGCGATCATGGCCAACGACCCGACCGTGAAGGCCGGCTCCTGGGGCGCCCGGACGGTGGAGAAGATCATCCGGGTCCAGGAGACCGCGGCCCGGCTCCGCGTCCCCCTCCTTTACCTCGTTGACAGCGCGGGGGCGCGGATCACCGACCAGATCGACATGTTCCCCGGGCGGCGCCACGCGGGCCGGATCTTCTTCAACGAGGTGCGGCTCTCGGGCCAGGTGCCACAGATCTGCCTTCTGTTCGGCCCCTCGGCGGCCGGAGGAGCCTACATCCCGGCCTTCTGCGACGTCGTGATCATGGTCGAGGGCAACGCCTCGATGTACCTCGGCTCGCCCCGCATGGTGGAGGTCGTGGTCGGGGAGAAGGTGTCGCTGGAGGAGCTCGGCGGGGCCCGGATGCACTGCACCGTCAGCGGCTGTGGCGACTTCCTGGTCGACGACGACCGGGCGGCGATCGAGACCGCCCGCGCCTATCTCGACTACCTGCCGGGGCACTGGTCGGAGAAACCGGCCGCCGCGGAGCCGAAGAACGCGCACGCGGGGAAGCCGCTGGCCGAGCTGATCCCGGCCGAGCCGCAGCGCGGCTATGACATGCGCAAGGTGATCGAGGCCCTGGTCGACGAGGGCTCCTGGTTCGAGGTCAAGAAGCTGTTCGCCAGAGAGCTCCTGACCGGCTTCGCGCGGCTGGGCGGAGAGGTGGTCGGGATCGTCGCCAACCAGCCGCAGCAGAAGGGGGGCGTTCTCTTCGTCGACAGCGCCGATAAGGCGGCGCGGTTCATCTGGATCTGCGACGCGTTCAATGTGCCCCTCCTCTTCCTCGCCGACGTGCCGGGCTTCATGATCGGGACCGACGTCGAGCGGCAGGGCATCATCCGCCACGGGGCCAAGATGATCAGCGCCGTCTCCGAGGCCACCGTCCCCAAGATCTCGGTCATCGTCCGCAAGGCCTACGGCGCCGGCCTCTATGCGATGGCCGGGCCGGCCTACGACCCCGACTGCACCATCGCCCTGCCCTCCGCCCAGATCGCGGTGATGGGTCCCGCGCCGGCGATCAACGCCGTCTTCTTCAACAAGCTCGCCGAGCTGCCCGAGGAGCAGCAGGCGGAGCGTCGCCGGGAGTTGGAGGCGGAATACATGGAGGACGTCGACCTCTACAAGCTGGCGGCAAACCTGGTCGTCGACGCGGTGATCGAGCCCGAGGACCTTCGGGAGGAGCTGATCCGCCGCTTTCGGCTCTACTCCTCCCGGAGCGAGCCGCGCATCGATCGCAAGCACGGGATCCCGCCCGTTTAGCTCTGGGTGGGGACGTAACCCTCTGATCCTTTACAGCGGCGGTGGGATCGGCGCCGGGCCCGCCCTAGCCTGGGGCCGACATGAAGGCTCTCTCCATCCGCCACCCCTGGGTCGACCTCATCCTCGCCGGGACCAAGGCGATCGAGATCCGCACCTGGTCCACCCGCCACCGCGGCCCTCTGCTGCTCCATGCCTCCTCGGCCTACGGCATCTCCGAACGCGAGGCCGCTGCGCGGCTGCGGCTGCCGCCGCCCGCCCCCTCGACCCTCGGCGCCGTCGTCGGCGTCGCCGAGCTGGTCGACTGCCGCCCGGTCCGGCCCGACGACTGGAAGGGCGCCGGACTGCCGCCGCTAGACGCCGGCTCTGGGCCTGGGTCCTGGCTGAGCCGAGGGCTGTCGGGCCCCTGCCCTGTCCCGGCAGGCGGACCCTCTTCGACCTCGACCAGGAGGTGCCGCCGGCCAATTAAAGTTGGCGCGTGCCAGGGCGCTACGACGTGATCGTCGCCGGGGTTGGCGGGATGGGCAGCGCCACCGCCTATCACCTCGCGCGGCGCGGGAGCCGTGTCCTCGGCCTCGAGCGTTTCACGATCCCGAACCTGATGGGCAGCTCGCATGGCGCGAGCCGGATCATTCGCCTGGCCTACTTCGAGCATCCCTCATACGTCCCCCTTCTCCGGCGGTCCTACGAGCTGTGGCGCGACCTCCAGCGGGAGCACGGCGGCCAGCTGCTCCACATGACCGGCTGCCTCCACGTCGGCGCCCCCGGGACCACCGTCTTCGACGGCTGCCTGCGCTCCTGCGAAGAGCACGGGCTGGAACACGAGGTGCTCGACTCGGCGGAGGTCTCGCGGCGCTTTCCGGCCTACCGGCTGCCGGCGCGGACGATGGCCGTGCTGGAGGCCGAGGGCGGCTTCCTGGTGCCCGAGAGATGCATCGAGGCCCACGCCGCGGGAGCGCGCGCCGCCGGCGCCGAGCTGCGCGAGGGTGAGGCGGTCACCGGCTGGGAGGCGACCTCGGGCGGTGTCATCGTCCACACCGATCAGGACAGCTACGATGCCGGCCGGCTGGTGCTCACCGCGGGCGCGTGGAACGGGAAGCTGACGGGCCGCTATGCGCCGGTGCTGGTGCCGGAGCGGCAGGTTGTCGGCTGGCTCGACGTCTCCCGGCCGGAGCGGTTCGTTCAGGACGCTTTCCCGGTCTTCGTGATGGAGGTGCCGGAGGGCATGTACTACGGCTTCCCCCTCTTCGCCGGCGGACCTCCGGGCCTCAAGCTGGGCCGCTTCCACCACCGCCACGAGGTTGTCGACCCCGATCTGCTCGACCGCAGCGGGGCCGGCCCGGTCGATGAGGCGCTGCTCCGGGCGTTCGCCGCCCGCTACCTGCCCGACGGGTCGGGGCCGGCGCTGGCGATGAGCGTGTGCCTGTTCACCAACACGCCCGACGAGCACTTCCTGATCGATCTCCATCCCGAGCACCCCGAGGTCGTGCTCGGCGCCGGGTTCAGCGGCCACGGGTTCAAGTTCTGCAGCGTGGTCGGCGAAATCCTCGCCGACCTCGCCCTCGAGGGAAGGACTCGGCACGACATCGGGCTCTTCGGAGCCGGTCGGTTTGACCTGATGGGGGTCTGAAAACCGCTCCTCACTGGTAAGATGCCCCGGCCGGACGCGCATCCGGCCGTAAGGAAGGAAGCCGCAAAAGAACCTTGAACTCGATCCTCGCTCGCGGTCGCCGCGCGCTCGACTGGCTCTCGCGCGCCATCAGCGCCGGGCTCGGGCCGCGAGGCGGCATCCTCGAGCGGGTCCGTTTCCTCTTTCTCCTCTTCTTCGTCTTCAACGCGGCCTACGCCGCCTTCCTCCTCCTGCGCGGCCCGCGACAGGACCTCACCCAGCTGATCGCCTCCTATTCGCTCACCTACCTCGTTCTCTACGCCGCCCTGGGCTATTGGCGGGGCCGGCTTCGGCTCTGGCTGGACACCATCGCCGGCGCCTCACTCTTCGGGATCGGCCTGCAGATCACCGACCCGGTGCGGCTCTACCTCCTCTTCTACGGCCTGCTGCTCTACCGCTCGCTGTATGGCACGGCCTGGGGGGTGACCACGATCACCACCCTCTTCCTGGCCTCCCTCGTCGGCTCGGTCTCGGCGACTGCGATCGCAACCTCCAACCCGGGGTACGCGGCCCAGATACTGATCAATGTCCCCGGCTTTGCCTTCGGCGCCTGGCTCATGCACCAGGTGAAGACGACTCTCGTCAGCTACATCGAGGTGCTCCGGCGGGAGCGGGTGCTGACGCAATCCGCCGACGATCTGGTCGCGGTCGAGAACGCGGACGCCGTCTACCGGGCCGGGATCCGGGGCGCCATGGGATTGGTCGAGCAGGTCCGCGGCGCCCGGGCCGCGATGTCGGTCGGGTCGCTGCGCCTCCAGCGGCGCGTCGCGACCGGCCCTCCAGCCGAACTGGTCAGCGTGAGCGAGGAGAAGGTCAGCTCCCTCCCGGCAGCGCTGCGGGAGGCGCTCGCGGAGATGCGCCCGGTGAGCCTGCGGCTCGAGGATGCGGCTCTTTTCGAGGAGCTGGGAGCGGACGCCAAAGCCGCTCCGTTCGCCGGCTGGGCATCGGCCACGCCCCTCGCCATCGAGGGGAAGCTGCGCGGCTTCATCGCGGTGGCGGGCGAGGAATCCCTGCCCAGCGGCCTCGAGGACGGCCTCTCCCGCCTCGGCTCCAGCGTCGCCCTCGCCCTCGAGCGGGTGAACCTGGCCGAGGACCTCCGCCGCTCGACTGACAACCTGAAGTCGAGCGAGGCCCGGTTCCGGTCATTGGTTCAGAACTCGTCCGACGTGATCACCCTGCTCGACGAGCAGGGCCGGATCTCCTACATCACCCCGGCGGTCGAGAAGCTGCTCGGCTACGAGACCGGGAAGCTGCTCAACACGACCCTGTGGCGTGTCATCCACTCCGACGACCTGAACACCGCCAACGCCACCTTCCAGTCGCTGCTAAAGACCGACTTCGGCCAGCAGCTGCTGGGGACTCGCTGGAAGCACAGCGACGGCAGCTACCGCTACATGGAGACGATCCTCAGCAACCAGCTCGCCGATCCCCATGTCCGAGCCGTCGTGCTCAACACCCGCGACGTCACCGCCCAGAAGGCGGCCGAGGACAAGCTCCGGCACCAGGCCCACCACGATCCCCTCTCCGGGCTCTCCAACCGGACCCTCTTCAAGGACCGGGTCGCGGCCAGCCTGGGCCGCCACCGCGATGATCGCGGGAGCCTGGCGGTGCTCTTCCTCGACCTCGACGACTTCAAGCACGTCAACGACTCCCTCGGCCACGCCGCGGGCGATTCCCTCCTGCTCGCCGTGGCCGGTCGCCTGCAGAAGTGCGTCGGCCCGAGCGACACCGTCGCCCGCTTCGGCGGAGACGAGTTCGCCATCCTGCTCGACTCGATCCCCGACGAGGCCTACCCGACCGCGGTGGCGGAGCGGATCCTGGGTGCCTTCCGGCTGCCCCTGCTGGCGGGCGACATCGAGATGACGGCAGCCTTCAGCATCGGCATCGCCATCTCCACCCCGAAATCCGTGGACCCAGAGGAGTTTCTCCGCAACGCCGACGTCGCCATGTACCGGGCGAAGGGTCGCGGCAAGCGCACCTACGAGGTGTTCGAGGTCAGCATGCACGCGGCCGCGCTGGAGCGGCTGGAGATCGAGAACGACCTCCGCGTCGCGATCGAGCGCGACCAGCTGAAGGTCGAGTATCAGCCCATCGTCTGGATCGAGTCCGAGCAGGTCTACGGCGTGGAGGCTCTGGTCCGGTGGCACCACCCCACCAAGGGACGAGTCGAGCCCGACCGCTTCATTCCCCTGGCCGAGGAGACGGGGATGATCGCAAGCATCGGGGCCTGGGTCCTGGAGCAGGCCTGCCGGGAGGTCCGCGCCTGGGACGACCTCTACCCCGAACGCCGGCTTCGGCTCGGTGTCAACCTGTCCGTCCGCCAGCTGCAGCGGCGGAACATCGTCAACGAGATCCGGCAGATCCTGAAGCGCACGGGCCTCGCCCCCGACCGCCTCACGCTGGAGATCACCGAGAGCGCCGTCATACGCGAGGGCGAGGAGACCGCGGTGGTGCTCCAGCGCCTCCGCGCCGCCGGCATGAAGGTCGCCATCGACGACTTCGGCACCGGCTACTCCTCGCTCAGCTACCTCGCCCGCTTCCCGATCGACGTGATCAAGATCGACAAGGCCTTCGTGCGTGCCTCCGGCCGGGGGGCGAAGAACTCCGCCCTCCTGCGGGCGATCGTCGGCCTCGGCCACAGCCTCGGCGTGGAGATCGTCGCGGAGGGGATCGAGACCCGCGAGCAGGCCAGGATCCTCGAGTCGCTCGGCTGCCGGGGCCAGGGCTACTATTACTCGAAGTCGGTCAGCGGCGAGGTGATGGCCGGCCTCCTCGGCCGGACCTCGCCGCTCCATGACGGTGCCGCCGAGTCGGACCCGGAGGCGGCGGAGGAGGCCGTCACGATCGAGCTGCTCGACGGATCGACCGGCCAAGCCTGAGACCGATCGCCCGGGCAGGGCGAATCCCCATGGTCGCTTTTGCCACCCCATCGCTATCGTCGATCCCACAAATGTTATAGTCCAATCATTCATTTCGTTAGTCCCTATCGGAGGAACTCTGGGTGGAGCAAGACTGGAATTCAATGATCGCGGCAAGCGAGATGCGGCTTCGCCGGCTCGCCTCCGAGGCAGTGCGGGGCGCCCCTTCGCTGACCCTGGTACCCGAGCTCCGGACCGACGGCGACGAGGGCGACCTGGCCCAGGTCGTTATCGACGGCGAGATCGCGCAGCGCCTCGCCGCAGTCAGGGCCTCGCTTCAGGACCAGCTGGCAAGGGCGCTCGACCGCCTGGCGCTCGGCCGCTACGGCTTTTGCGAGGACTGCGGCCAGGCGATCCCCGCGGAGCGGATGGAGTTCGCGCCCGAGACCACGACCTGCGTCGGCTGCCAGGCTCGCCGGGACCGGGCGCGCTGAAGCGCGCGCCTGCGCCGGCGGCGGCGAGGTGCGAAACGGCGGCGGTCTGGCCCTGATTCCGCGGCGGCTTTCTGGGCTGCGGCGCGCGATAATGCGAAACGC
This sequence comes from Candidatus Dormiibacterota bacterium, assembly GCA_036794405.1. GTDB lineage: Bacteria > Chloroflexota > Dormibacteria > Dormibacterales > Dormibacteraceae > UBA6019. The sequence goes on along the minus strand of DAIRGV010000002.1, from coordinate 49,801 downwards.
CCCGGAGGTGGGCGATGGAACCGAAAGCATCCCGATCTCAAACCAAGCCGAAGCGCAACCGGCCTCCGGCCAAAGCGCAACCGGAGGATTGGCGCCCGTTGCTGATGAGGTCGCGGGACAGCCCGTCGCTGGCACCTCGCGGACCCAGCGCGGCGCCCCGGCGCAAGCCCTCGCCGGGGTAGGAAGCGGTCCCTCCCCGGGAGAAGGTCGGGAGTTCCCGATCCGCTGGCCGGCCCGATACTGAGCCCGTGGCAGCGACCACCCTCGGCCGGAAGCCACCGGCGGCACGGACTCTGCTCGGCGAACTGGCGCGCTGGTGGCCGGCGGCCGCTTTGCTGGCGACGACGTTCGGCTACCTCGCGGTCTACCTCCTGATCGCACCGGCGACCGGCCGCAGCGCCGGGGTCCTGATTTCGCTCCCGGTGATCGCCTCCGCCTGGTTCTATGGCTGGCCCGGCAGCGCCCTGGCGATGGCCGTCTTCCTGCCCATCAACATGGCCCTCGCCCACGTCATGAGCCCGTCCCTTCCCCTGCGCGACGCGATCTCGGTCGCCGACGCGCCCGGCATCGTGGTTGCCTGGACGGTGGGCATCGTCGTCGGCCGCTGGCGGGACGTCGAGCGGATGCGGAGCGTGGCGTCCAGCGCGAGGGTTACGGCTGAGGCCGAGAGCCTGGCGATGAACCGCTTCCTGGCGACGATGAACCACGAGCTGCGGACGCCGCTCAACTCGATCCTTGGCTTCTCCCAGCTGCTCGCCCATCAGGGCGCCGAAACGCTCACCGAGAAGCAGCTGCGCCAGCTCCGACACATCCAGTCGAGCGGGCTGCACATGCTCGGCCTGATCAGCGACATCCTCGACCTGAGTAAGATCGCCGGCGGGCAGATGGAGGTCGACGTGACGCGACTCGAGCTTCGACCGCTGCTGGAGGAGTCGGTCGCCAAGATGCGCCCCCTCGCCGACGACAAGTCGCTCCGCCTCACGCTCGACGCCGGACCCGAGGCCTGGGTCCAGTCGGATCGCCGACGCCTCTTCCAGGTGCTCTTGAACCTGCTCTCGAACGCGATCAAGTTCACCGCTCCCGGAGGCGAGATCTCGGTGACGATGAACCGGGTCGGCGAGATCGCCGAGGTGTCGGTCGCCGACACCGGGATCGGCATCGTTCCAGAGGACCAGGAGCGGATCTTCGAGGAGTTCGTCCAGGTCGAGCCCGGTTCCCCGGACGCCGGCGTCCGGGGAACCGGGCTCGGGCTGGCCATGAGCCGCCGGCTCCTGATCCTGATGGGCAGCTCGATCCGCCTCATCAGCACCCCTGGTAAGGGCAGCGTGTTCACGATCGCGGTCCCCGTGGCACGCTCCCGAAGCCTCGTCGTCGTCGACCCCGAGGGAGGCCTCGCCGAGCGGCTGGGCCAGAGCCCCTACACGGTTTTCCAGGGGTCGGGCGTGCGCGACGCGGCCCAGCTCGCCTCCGAGCACCGGCCGGCGGCGGTGATCCTGGGCGAGGCGGTGGGGCGAGAGGACGAGCGCTGGATCCGCGATTCCCTGCGGCGGAGCCAGGCGACTGCGGCGATCCCGATCCTGGCGCGCGCAGCGGACCGGTCGAGCCTCCTCCGCGAGATCGCCGACGCGATCCGGATCGACTAGCACCCCGGGTCAGAGCGCCCTCCCCGGCGCGACCTCTCGGGTCGGCTCAATGCACCCGGGCGGCGGGCCGGCGTCCGACCAGGGTCCGCCGATCGAGGGCGAGCCCCGAACGGGCCGCGGCGACGGCGTCCGGGTCGGCCCCCGGCACCCCCGAAGCCACCAAACGGCGCCACCCGGCCAGTCGATGCTCGCTCAGCGCCAGGACCGGGCTGAAGCCCGCGTCGGCGACCGCCGTCTGCGCCCCCCCGCCTCCGCTCGCGATCCAGAGGCGAAAGCGGCCCTCCTCCCGCGATCGGGCGTAGATGAATATCAAAAGGGCACGGAACAGCCCCCGGCGGCGATGCGCCGGCAGGGTGACGCAGTTCCACACGTAGGCGCCGGCCGCGCCGGGGGCGATCTCCAGCCGGACCTCGCCGATCCATTCCGGCCGCCGAGAGAGCCAGCCGTAAGCGATGACCTCGGGACCCTCCCAGGCCGCGAAGCAGCGACAACCCCGGGCGAGGCGGACTTCGGCGAGCTCCGACTCCGCTCCCATCGCGCCCGCCAGCGCCGCCACCGAGCCGGGGACCACCTCACGGAGGTCGAACGGGTCCGGCGGGGGCGGCGGTCTCCACCGGCGCAGATCCGCCGCCCACAGTGTCAGAGGGCCTCTCAGAATCGGAAAAAGAGGCCTCGGACCTTCTCGATCACCTCGGGGTCGCCGGTTGCCGCGCCTCCGGCGAAGCGGCCGAAGACCGTCAACACGAAATCCGAGGGGGTGTAGCGGAAGACGGCCTCGCACCCCTTGAAGGCCCCGTCTTCCGGCGTCGCCGACCAGGCTCCGTCCCTGACCGTCACGCGCCACCGGCCGCCCCAGGGGCCGGTAACCTCGATGCCGTAGACGATGTCCACTCCCCGGGCGGACTTCTCATCGACGGTGTACTGCATGATCACGTGGCAGTAGGGGATCAGGATGCCCGCGCTGGCCTCATCGATTTCGGCCAGCTTGTCGCCCTGCCCGTACTCGATGTCGTACGGGTGGATGCCGTAATCCATGATCTGAAAGGCCGGGTAGAAGCCGGCCGGAACCGGGCCCATGTAGGGGTGCGTCACCAGGAAGCCGGTCCATTCCTCCGGGGTCAGCGCCTCGAAGATCGCGTCCATCCTGGCCGCATCCTCCTTCAGGCGCGCGATGGCCTCCTCGCGGGAGAGCTTGCGGAAGTCGAGCGCGTGGTCGTTGAGTGTCTCGCCCATGACCTGGAGGCCGAGCGCGCCGGGCGCCTCGCCCTTTCGAGCAGCCTCCCAGCGGGAGAGGTAGCCCTCGGTGACATCGATCATGTGGCCGACGAGGTCGCGGACCTCCCACTCCGTGCACCGGGTCTGGACGTTCCAGTTCCGGGGATCCTCGACCAGGTCGAAGAACTTCCGGCGGTCGCGGCGCATCACGTCCAGGACGACGCCCTTGGCCTCCGCCGCCATCGGGTTGACCGGGGAAATCAATACGCTCATTCGCTCATGCCTCCTTGGAATCGAGGTTTGCCGAATCGCCGATCGCAGCGCGGCGCGGGAGCGCCGCCATCAAGTCACGAATCCGGTCCAGCTCGTCGACGTTGACCTCGTGCCCCAGGCCGGGATAAAGCTCGACCGTGACCTCGCCCTGGAGCGCTCGCATCACCTCGGCCGACCGCAGCACCCGCTCCGCCGGGATGTGCGGGTCGACGTCGCTGCAGAGGAGCAGGACCGGGGTGCCGGCGAGGGACCCGGGATCAGCGCGCAGCGCAGGCTCGGGCCCGATCAGGCCGCCGCTCAGGCCGACGACGCCGCCGTAGCGGCGGGCGTTCCGGGCGGCGAACTCCAGCGCCAGGCAGGCGCCCTGGGAGAACCCGAGCAGGATCACCCTCTCCATCGGCACGACCGCCTCGACCCGACCGAGGACGCGGCCCACCGCCTCCAGTGCGGAGGACAGCCAGGGCTCATTGAGCTCGGTGGGTTCGGTGAAGCGGTTGGGGTACCAGGTGTTGCCGGCGGCCTGGGGCGCGAGGAAGGCGAAGCCCGGCCGAGCCACCTCGACCGCGATGGTCATGATGTCCTGAGCCGTGGCGCCGCGGCCATGGACCAGGACCATCGCCGCCGATGCCCGCTCCAGGGGCTCGCCCGCCACCAGAACCGCCTGGCCGTCGTGGGGACCGGGCATCGTCTGCCCTACCCACCAGCTCGGCGATCTGCCGTGGCGGGCACGGCGATCGGCGACAGGTTGACCTTGAGCGAATCCCGCCGCTCCTCGTGCTGGGGCGGTAGCTGCAGCTCCGAGCCGAGCGAGTCGGCCGATTCGTCGACGGTGAAGCCGGGCTGGTCGGTGGCGATCTCAAAGAGCACTCCGCCCGGCTCTCGAAAGTAGATCGAGCGGAAGTACTTGCGCTCGATGACCGGCGTCACCTGCCGGCCGGCACTGACCATGGCTTCCCGCCACTCCCGCTGGTGGGCGTCGCCCAAAGCCCGCCAGGCGACGTGGTGGACGGTGCCGGTCGCCTCCTCCCCCTTCCCTGCCGCCGGGTCGACAACCAGGTCGAGGATCGCCTGGGGTCCACCGGCGCCGGTTTCGAAGCGCACCCGGCCACCGTCCCGCCCGACCTCACGAAACCCCATTGTCCGCTCCAGGAAACGGGCGCTCGGCTCCTCCTCGCCGACGGTCAGGCCGACGCCGTGGAAGCCCCGCACCTGGTGGTCGGGAGCCACCGGGCTGTCCGGCCACTCGTTCCAACGCTCGTCGGAGGCCTGGCCGACGAGCTCGAGCCGGATCCGGTCGGGGTCGTCGAAGCCGATGAATTCGGCGCCCAGCCGCTCGCCCCGCGAAGCCTCCACGCCCAGCTCGCGCAGGCGCTCCGCCCAGAAGCCGAGGGACAACTCGGGAACCGCGAAGGCGACCGCGCCGACCTGGCCGTCGCCCGCCGCCCGCCAGGGCAGGTGCGGCCAGCCGAAGAAGGTCATGGCGGTCCCCGGGCTGCCGAGGCGGTCGCCGAAATAGATGTGGTAGGTGTCAGGCACGTCGAAGTTGACCGTCTGCTTGATGAAGCGGAGCCCGAGGACCCCGACGTAGAAGTCGACCGTCCGCTGCACGTCGGCGCAGATCGCGGTGACATGGTGGATCCCGGGAACGCTCTCCGGCACGGCTGCTACCTCAACCCCGACCCGCTGGCTGGGGCCATCTTAGTTGCGTGGCGAAGGAGGTGTCGAACGGCGATCTACCCGGGCCGGAGATGCTCGGACGACTCCTCTTCGGTGCGAGTCCAGATCTCGCCCGCCAGCGGGTCCTCGATCTCCTCCTGGAGGTGGGCGACGAGGCCGATCGCGCGGGCCATCACGGCGAGGCCGCGGCAGACGCGCCAGGGGATTTCGAGCTCACTCGCGATGGCGCCGATCGCCCCCGTCGCATTGATCGGCAGGGCCCTCCCGGTGGCGCGCTCGGCCTCCACACCGATCTGGACCATGAGTTCAACGTGACGGCCGGAGAGGCCGTTGGCGGCGGCGACCGCAAAAAGCCTCGGTACGCGTGGATCGACCGGCTTGTGGACGGGATGCCCAAGACCGGCAACCAGCCGGCCCGCAGCGCGGCGGCCGGCCACCACCTGGCGTGCCAGCTCGGCCAGGTCGGTGTCGGGGGGGGCCTCGGCGAGCGCCTCCTGCAGCATCCGGGCCGCGTCATCGACCGGTCCCCCGAAGCGGTCGCCGAGGCCCAACAGGCCGGCGGCGACCGCGCCCTGGAGCGATTCGGGAGCGCCCAGGTAGGTCATCCGGGCGGCGATCGCGCTCGGCGTCATGCCATGCTCGACGAGCGTGACGGCGATCGCGTTGAAGACCGTCGACTCGGCCGGCGTCGGCAGCCGGCCCTTCAGCTCGAGGAAGGCGAGGTCACCGAGGGAGACCCTGCCGATCAGCTCCTCGGCCAGGTCGTGGCCGCGGACCACGATCCGGTCCGCGGTGCTCCAGGCCAGGTCGGAGCGGAGGCGTTTCCGCCGCGTCATGGCCGGCTCACGGTGAGGCGGGTCTTGTAGCCGCTGTCGCCAAAGCTCGACTGCCGGACCAGCTCGACCCGGCAGCGGAAGATCAGCCGGGCCCGCACCGCTGCCTCGATCCGCTCTGCCAGCCCCGACTCAACCTCGGCGCCGTCGGGTACCTCGACCTCGACCGGGACCGGCGGGTCGACGCTGACCGCGTCACCGCGGCGGATCACCCGGGCGCGACCGGTGACCTGGGGCCGGAACTCACCGACGATGGCGAGGATCGCTGTCGGGTAGACGTTCACGCCCCGAACGATGAACATGTCGTCGCGGCGCCCGATGCAGCGCATCCGGAAGCTGGTGCGCCCGCACCCACAGGCCGACCCCTCGATCCGCACGATGTCGGCGCTCAGGAAGCGGACGACCGGCATCGCCTCGCGGACGAGGCTGGTGTAGACCAGCTCGCCGACGGCGCCCGCCTCGATGGCGATCGGCTCGCGGGAGTCGGGGTCGACCAGCTCCGGCCAGAGGTAACCGGTCCCGCAGAAGTGCATCCCCTGCTGGGCCGGGCATTCGCCGAAGAGCGAGGGGGCGACATCGCCGATGCCCATCACCTCGTTGACAGTCACCCCGAGCACGTCCTGGATGTGGTCCCGGACGGCCGGGATGCCCCCGCCCGGTTCCCCGCCGGTGACCACGTGGGCGAGGGCCAGACGGCGGGCGTCGCCGGCCTCGTGCTCGAGCCGGTTGGCCAGGTACTGGGCGAAGGAGGGCGTGCCGAGCAAGGTGTCGGCGAGTCCCGCCCGGAGCCCGAAGAGGACGCGGTCGGTGTCTCCCGGCGCGACCGGAACCGAGCGCGCCCCGATGCGGCTGAGGACGAAGTGGGTGTGCCCGGCGACGAAGGGGCCCGCGGCGAAGGTGGAGAGCACCGAGTTGTGGTCGTGGATGCCGGTCGCGTAATAGCTTCGGGTCCCGATCGCGGTCCAGGTGCGGACGTCCTCCGCGGTCAGGGCGAGGACGCTCGGCACACCGGTCGAGCCACTGGTCTGGTAGACACGCTTGACGCGCTCGGCAGCCACCGCGAGGTTGGACCCGAACGGCGGCTCCTCGTCGATCGCCCCCTTCAGCTCATCCTTGGTCGTGAAGGGGAGCCGGTCGAGGTCGGCCAGGGCCACGCCGGTGGGCCCGACCCCGGCCTCGCCGAGCTTGCGGCGGTAGAAAGCGGAACCCTCGGCGAGGTGCCGGCGCTGTTCCCCCCAAGCGACAGCCGCGCGGGCCCGGCTCGCCTCGGGGGACTCCGTCTCGACCTCGCGGTCCCAGATCCAGTCGCGCTCGCAGCGATCGCCGCGGAGCCGTCCTGCCGCAGCCGCCTCCGGGCTTGCGCTCACAGCGCGAGGTTAGCCGAACAGGCATGGGGCATCTCGTTGGCGCCTCGCGGCCGCTCCGCCCCCACGCCGGGCATTTAACCGCTTTGATAAGGGACATGCGCGCGCTGGCAGCCGACAAGAGCGCTCCGGGGGGCATCGCGATCTGCAACCTCCCCGAGCCGGAGGCCGCCCGGGGCGAGGCCGTGGTCCAGGTCCACGCGATCTCGCTCAACCGGGGCGAGCTGTGGCGGCTGCGGGCGGCAGAGGACGGCTGGCGGCCCGGCTGGGACCTGGCCGGCGTCGTCAAGGTGCCGGCTCCGTCCGGGCCGCCGGCCGGGAGCCGGGTCGTCGGCGTCCTGGGCGGGGCTGCCTGGGCCGAGCGGGTCGCAGTGCCCGGCGCCTGGCTCGCCGAGCTCCCCGCGGGCGTCTCCTTCGCCCAGGCGGCGGCCCTCCCGGTCGCCGGGCTGACCGCGCTGCGGACTCTTCGCCTGGGCCCCGCCCTCCTTGGCCGCAGGGTGCTCGTCACCGGCGCTGCCGGTGGCGTCGGCCGCTTCGCGGTCCAGCTCGGCAAGCTCGGCGGAGCGGAGGTGACGGCGATCGTCGGCAGCCCGGAGCGGGCGGCCGGGTTGCGAGAGCTGGGTGCCGCCGACGTGGTCACCGACCTGGACCAGTTGGAAGGCGACTTCGATCTCATTCTCGAGTCGACGGGCGGTGAATCGCTGGCGCGCCTGGCGACGATGGTCCACCCCGAGGGAACCCTGGTCATGTTCGGCAACAGCTCCCTCGCGCCCACCACCTTCGACAGCCGGGACGTTTACCTCGGCGGCGCGGTCCGCCTCCAGGGCTTCACGCTCTTCCACGGCTTCGCCGCCAACCCACCGGGCCGGGACCTGGGCTACCTGGCCGGGCTGGTCGCGGCGGGCCGGCTCGATCCCCAGGTGGCAGCGGTGCTGCCCTGGGAGGAGATGACGGACGCCCTCCAGCGGCTGGCCGACCGCGGCGTGCCGGGAAAGCTGGTGCTGACGCTCGACCGCGGCGTACCATCGCGGACACAGCCGTGATTCGCTTCACCCGCCGGCCGACCAACCCCAAGCTGGCAGAGCTGAAGCAGCTGCCGCTCTTCGCGGGTCTCAGCGCCCGCGCCCTCCGGGCGCTGGCCGCAAACCTCGACGAGGTGACCGTGGCCACGGGAGAGACGGTGATGCGGGAAGGACGTGGCAACGACACCTTCTGGATCGTCCTCGACGGCCAGGTGGCTCTGACGATCGGCGGCCGCGTGCACGAGAAGCTCGGCCCGGGCGACGTGTTCGGCCTCCCGAGCATGTTCACCCGGCGGGAGTCGATGGCGGATGTCGTTGCCAGCTCGCCGGTCCGGGCCCTCGTCGCCAGCCACGGCCAGTTCAACTCCCTCGTCGCCGACCCCGAGGTCGAGATCCGCTTCAAGGCGGCGATGTTCGACCGGCTCCGGGACGAGGTGTACCAGCTGACCAAGCGGACGAGGACCGCGGCCCGCAAGCCCTCCTCCTAGCCTTCATCGTCCCCCAGGTTGGACCGCTGGGAGCGGCACCTACTCGAAAGCAGCCAGGTGCGGCCGCTCGGCCTCCCACATCTCGTCGAACATCCGGCTGATCTCGTCCAGCGAGCAGACGGCAGCGGTCAGCGGATCCAGCATCAGGGCCAGCCGGGCCTTCTCCCGGTCGTGCTCGAGGAGCGCCTGGACCACCAGCTCGTGGACCGCCATGTGCGCGCGGTTGAGCGCCGCCAGCTGCTCGGGCAGCGGTCCGAACCGGCAGGGATGAATGCCGGCGCCGTCGATTCGACATGCCACTTCGACGTTCCCCACCGGCAGGTTCTCGATCCAGCCCTCGTTCAGCACGTTGCCGTGGATCTCGACCGGCCGGTCCAGCTCCACCGCCTCCACGATCTGGGACGCGTACTCGTGGCTCCGGGCCAGCTCGAGCTGGAGGTCACCGGCGATCAGCTCGCGGACGACGGCCGAGTTCACCTGGCGCCAGGTCGGCCAGTTGTGAGCGTAGAAGCCCGACTCGCCCCCGTATCCGTCGCGCATGTACTTTCGAATCAGGTCCGGCCGCTTTCGGAAGTAGGGCACGTACTCCGAGAAGTGCCCGCTCGACTCGGTCACGAAGGCGCCGAGGTGGAGCATCACCTCGAAGCGGACGGGATCCTGCTCGTAGATCTCCGGCCGTCCGGCGAGCTCACGGAGCCGCGGGTACTGGTCCTCACCGTTGTGGGCGAGAGTCGTGAACCAGGCGTTGTGATTGATCCCGGCGCAGCGCCACTCGAGGTCCGGGTAGGGGATGTCAAGAAAGCCGGCCAGCAGCCTCGAGGTTCCCTGAACGCTGTGGCAGAGCCCGACCACGGAAAGACCGGAGGCTCGGCTGGCGGCCAGAGTCAGGATCGACATCGGGTTGGTGTAGTTCATGACGATCGCCTTCGGCGCCAGCCGCTCGATGTCGGCGACGATCTCGAGCCAGGCCGGGCCCGTCCGCAGCGCCTTGAAGATCCCGCCCGGCCCGATGGTGTCGCCGATGCACTGGTCGACGCCGTACTTGAGCGGGATCTCGTAGTCGGGTTCGATGCAGTCGAGCCCGGCCACCTCGATCGAGTTGATCACGTAGTCGCTTCCGGGTAGCGCCTCGGCCCGCTCGGTGGTGGCGGCGACCTGCCAGTCCCGGCCCGAGACGGCGATCACCTTCTCGGCGACCTGGCGGGAAAGCTCGAGGCGCTCGGCGTCGATGTCGACCAGGGCAAAGGTCCCCGTCTCGAGGTCCGGTGTGGCGACCAGGTCGGTAATCAGTCGCGCCGCGAAGGTCGAGCTCCCGGCCCCGATGTAGGTGATCTTTGGCATTCGCTTCAGGCTTTCCCGGCGGTCAGGTTACTTGCTTTGCTTCGTCCAACACCGCCACGCCGCGGGGTTCGAGCCGCAGCCCCTCGGGACCGACGCGGCTGCCCGAGAGCAGGTCGCCGAGCCCGGCGGGCACCGCCACCGTCACCGCCTCATCGCCGTGGTTGAGAAGGAAGAGCAGCGAACCCCCGTCGCGGGTATGGCGACGGACGGCCTCCACCCCGGGCGGAGCCTCGATGACGGCGGCCACCCCGGCTTCGGTCCACGCCCGGCGGAGCAGCTGTTCCATCGAGCGGGGATCGAGACGGGTGCCGACGTAGTAGGAGACGCCGCGTCCGTACCCGTGCTGGGTGACGGCCGGCCGGCCCGCCAGGTCGCCGCCGGCGAAGCTGCCGATGACCTCCGCCCCCTCCGGCTCGATCAGCTCCGACCAGAGCTCGCCGCTTCCAGGTCCCGGCGTCTCGAGCTGGATCTCGACCGACTTGCCGGAGCCGAGGGGCGTGAAGTCTTCGACCCGGAGGCCGAGCAGCCTGCGAAAGGCGCCCGGGTAGCCGCCCAGCCGGACGTGGTCGTTGGGGTCGACGATCCCGCTGAAGAAGGACACCACCACCGTCCCGCCGGCTTCGACGAAGCGCTCCAGGTTGGCCGCGGCCACGTCGCTGACGAGGTAGAGGTTGGGCACCAGGACGAGCCGGTACCCGGACAGGTCGCCTTCCGGATGGGCGAAGTCCACCGTCACGTTGGCGTCGAAGAGCGGCTGGTAGTAGGCCCGCAGCTGGTCCATCTGGCGGAGCTCGGTGGTCGGCTTGGAGGGAAGCTCCAGGGCCCACCAGGACTCCCAGTCATGGAGGATCGCGACCTGCGCCCGGTGCCGGCTTCCGCAGACGGCGTCGAGCCGCCTGAGCTCGTTGCCGAGTCTCTTCGACTCCAGCCAGGTGGGATTGGATTCGACCGGTCCGTGGGGAACCATCGCGCTGTGCCACTTCTCGGCGCCGGCCCGCGACTGGCGCCACTGGAAGAAGAGAACGCCATCGGCGCCGCGGGCCACCGCCTGGAAGCTCCAAAGGCGCATCTGGCCCGGGCGCTTGGCCGCGTTGACGGGGCGCCAGTTGACCCGGTTGGTGGTCTGCTCCATCCGCACCCAGGGACGGCCGTGGCCGAGCGAGCGCATCAGGTCGCTTGCCATCGCCGCCTCCAGCACGGTGGCGGGATCGTCGGGGTCCTGGTAGACGTCGTCGCTGACGATGTCCTCGTGGGCCGCCCACTTCCAGTAGTCGAGGGGCTTGAAGAAGCGCATGAAGTTGGTCGTCACCGGCACGCCCGGGCTTCGCTCTCCGAGGACGCGGTGCTCGATCTCGAAGCACTCCAGCAGCTCGTCGGACGAGAACCGCTGGAAGTCGAGCGACTGGGTCGGGTTGGGCCAGGTCGGCGTCCGCCGGGGCGGGATGACCTCCTGCCAATCCGAGTAGCGCTGGGACCAGAAGTCGGTGCCCCAGGCCTCGTTGAGCCCCTCGAGACTGCCGTAGCGAGCCTTCAGCCACTCCCGGAACGCGGCCGCGGAGACGTCGCACCAGCAGGCGGCCACGTGGCAGCCGTACTCGTTGCCGATGTGCCACATCGCAAGCGCGGGGTGCCCCGCGTAACGTCCGGCCAGCGCCTCGACCAGCCGCTGGGCGGCATCCCGGTAGGCCGGGCTGCTCGGGCAGTAGTGCTGGCGGGCGCCGTGCCAGAGACGCACCCCGTCAGCGGTGACTGGCAGCATCTCCGGGTGCCGGGTCGAGAGCCAGGGCGGCGGGGACGCCGTCGCGGTCGCGAGGTCGACGGCGATCCCGCCCCGATGGAGGAGGTCCATGACCCGGTCCAGCCAGGCGAAGTCGTACCGGCCCTCGTTGGGTTCCAGGCGGGACCAGGAGAAGATGCCGAGCGAGACGATGTTGACGCCGGCCTCCGCCATCAGGCGGACATCCTCGGCCCAGACTTCCTCCGGCCACTGGTCGGGGTTGTAGTCCCCGCCGTAAAGGAGGTAAGGGAGGCGACCGCCGAGGAGCGGCCCTCCCGGCGTCAGGCGCGCGTCAGAGATGGCGGATCAGCCCTTGGTGGAGCCGAGGGTGAGGCCGCGGACGAAGTGCTTCTGGAGCAGGATGAAGATGATGACGGGCGGTACCGCCGCGATCAGGGAGCCCGCGGCGAGCAGGTTGTAGTTGGTGAAGAAGGCGCCGTGGAGGTTGTTGAGCGCGGAGGTGATCGGCCGCTTGTCACCCGACTTCATCAGGACCAGGGCCCAGAAGAAGTCGTTGTACATGAACGTGAATAGCAGCGTCGCCATGGCGGCGAGCGCGGGGCGGCAGAGGGGGAGGATCACGCTCCACCAGATCCGCAGCACGTTGGCGCCGTCGACGAGAGCCGATTCGGTGATCTCCTTGGTGATGGTCTTCATGTAGTTGCTGAGGACGAAGGTGGCGAACCCGGTCTGGAAGATCACGTTGATCAGGATCACTCCGATGACCTGGTCGTAGAGGAGCCCGTTGTCGCTCAGAAGCTCGATCCCGCCGATCGTGAGGTCGGGGACCGGGATGTTGAGGTAGATCCAGTAGAGGGGCACGATGATGACCTGCGGCGGCAGCAGGTTGCCGGCGGTGAAGATCATCAGGACGAGGACGTTGAAGCGCCAGCTGAACTGCGAGACGGCGAAGGCAACCATCGACGACAGCAGCAGGGTGAGGATCACACCCGGCACGACGATGGCCATCGTGTTGAGGAAGTAATGGAACATGTCGGCCTGCGCCCAGACGTTGGTGAAGTTGTCGAAGCTGAGCCGGCTCGGCAGGGAGACGTAGCCGTGGGTGATGGTGTCGCCGACCGGCCGCAGCGCGGTGTAGATCGGCCAGGCGAGGGGGAACAGCCAGAGCAGCGCCATCAGGACCAGGAAGCCGTGGAGCAGGACCCGGCCCGGCGTCAGCCCGCGCCGGTTGACCCGCACCGAGCCGCGTGCCGCAGCGACCGCGCTCACGAGGTCGCCTCCTGGTTCACGCGCGACAGGAAGATGACGATCGGAACCAGGGAGATCACCAGCAGCACCACCGCGATCGCCGAGCCGAACCCGACCAGGCTCGCCTCGCTGATGCTGTTGTTGGTGATCAGCGTGGAGAGTAATTCGAGGCCGTTCTTGCCGCGGTTGATGATGTAGGCGATGTCGAACGCGCGGAGGGACTCGATGGCGGTGATAACGACGATCACGACGTTGATCGGAGCCATCACCGGGAGCACCACGCAGAAGAAGATCTGCCGCTCGGTCGCGCCGTCGACCTTGGCGGCCTCGCGGAGCGACGGGTCGACGCTCTTCAGCCCGGCCAGGTAGATGACCATGATGTAGCCGATGTGCCGCCAGCTGGCGGCGACCAGGATCGCGTAGAGGTTGATCTTGGGATCACCCAGCCAGTCGATCAGCGGGCCCTTGTAGTGCAGGTCCAGCAGGACGTTGTTGATGAAGCCCTCGTTGGGCGCGTACTGGAGCTCCCAGAGAAAACCGACCACGGCGAGGGAGAGCACGACCGGGAGGAAGAAGATGCTCTGGTAGATGCGCGTGCCGCGGATCTCACGGTCGAGCAGGACGGCGAGCAACATGCCCAGCGGCGTGGAGATGAAGACGAAGAAGGCGAGCCAGATCACGTTGTGCTGGAGAGCCGGGTAGAAGAGGCTGTAACCGCTCAGCAGGGTCTGGTAGTTCTTCGGTCCGACGAGGTTCCGCTGCTCGATGGCGCCGATGCCCGACCAGTTCGTGAAGGAGAGCAGGATCGAGGCGAGCGTCGGGCCCCAGACGAAGATCAGGTCCAGCGCCAGCGGGATCCCGACCATGAGGCCGAGGAGCAGCTTGTCATGGCGCGTCAGGAGGCTGTAGCGGCGCTTCCTGCGCCGGGTGGCTACGAGGGTCCCCGCCCCGGCCTTTTCGATCGCCGGGGCGGGGGAAATGCTCGTGCTCGTGGAGTCAGCCACGACTCTGAATCATAGGTTCGGGTTACTTCTCCGGCGGGAGTGAATCCCAGAAGCTCTGCATCTTCTTCTGCAGCCCACCGATGTCGCCTTTCGGGTCGCCGAGGAAGCTGAGCAGGAAGCTCTGCATGCCGTTCGGGCCGGCGAAGTCAGGGCGCGAGTCGCGGTCGAAGAACTGGGTGATCCGCTTCGCGCTGCTGACCAGCTCCACCGCCTTCTGCTGCTGCGGCGTGAAGGCGCTCTTGTCGGCATCATTTGCCGTCGGCAGGTTGCCGCCGCCGGTGGCCTGGAACATCGTGACCTGCTGCGCCCCCTTGGAGAAGAACTCCAGGAAGGCCTTCGCCTGGCCGAGGTCCTTGCCTAGGGTCGGCGACTTCTTGCTGACCATAAAGACGTCGATCGGCGCGTCGATCGCCTTCTCGGCGTCGTACTGGGCGCCCATGTCAGGCCAGGGAAAGAAGTCGAGGTCGTCGAGGTCGGCCTTGTTGCCGGTCGCCGCGAACTGCTGCGACACGAAGAGACCCAGCATGTACATGCCGGCCTTCTTGTTGACGACCTGGTCCGCCGCCTGCTGCCAGGTCTGGCCAGCGAGACCGGGCGAGTAGTAGGGGACGATCTCGCTCCACTTGTTGAAGATGTTGGCCACCCGGGGGTCGGTCCACTTCTGCTTGCCCGTGCAGAGCTCGACGTGGAAGGTGTAGCCGTTGAGTCGGAGGTTGATGATGTCGAGGGTCCCCTGGGCGGGCCAGCCGTCCTTGTCGCCCATCGCGATCGGGATCAGCCCGTCCTTCTGCATCTGCGCCAGGAGCGTCTTGAAGGAGTCCCAGTTGGTCGGAACGGTGTAGCCGTGCGAGGCGAAGACGCTCTTGCGATAGAACAGCGCCCAGGGGTAGTAGTCGACGGGGACGCCGTAGATGTTGCCGTCGTTGCCCTTGACCGACTCCGCGAAGGCGCCGGTGAAGTTGCCCTTCACCTTGTCCCAGGTGTCGTTGATCGAGGTCGCCAGGCCCTGGTCGGCAAAGAAGCGCATCCGGTGGCCCGAGAACCAGGTGAAGACGTCGTCGGGCGTGCCCTGGAGGTAGGAGCTGATCTGGTCCTGGAAGGTGCCGTGGTCGACCGTGTTCAGCTTGGCGTTGGTGCCGCCATTGGCTGCCTTGAACGCGGCGACGACCTGTTCCATCCCCTTCTTGGGACCGGGGTCGGACTGGTTGTTGCCGATCGAGAGCGTGCCGCCGGTCGTGCTGGTGCTGGTCGACGAACCGCCGCTGCCGCTGGAGCAGGCGGCGAGAAAGGCCGCGACGCTCGTGTAGCCGGTGAGCTTGAGCAGCTCGCGCCGCGAGAGGTCGAGGTCGAGCGGCAGCTCCCTCCCGAGAAGCGGGATCCCCGGCCGGCGGAGGCCCGGGGAGCTCCCTGACTTGGGGGAATCACCCATTTGCTACCCCTCCTAGGTGGGTTGCCGCAGGACCGCGGTCCTGGGAGACTGCCGGCAATGTCTCCGTACGTGCCCATTCCCGGGCCTGCCGGAGCGATAGCGGAACGATACAACTTCGATCGACTTTGTCAACAATCCAACTCCTGAAAGGATTGCTATTGATCGAATCTGATCGTTCCGTTAACATCCCCCCGATGCTGGCGGTCGAGAGGCGGCGGCGCATCGCGGAGATCATCCGGTCCCGCGGCGTGGTGGCCGTGACCGAGCTGGCGGAAGCCCTCGGCGCTTCCGAGATCACCCTGCGTCGTGACCTCCGGGTGATGGCCGACCAGGGCGTCCTGATGCGCACCCACGGCGGCGCCGTGCTCCCGGCGGGGCTGGCCCACGAGCCCAGCTATTCGGAGAAGGCCAGCCAGGCGGCGGCAGAGAAGGCCGCGATCGCCCGCCTCGCGGTGGGCATGGTCCGGCCCGGCGACTCGATCGTCCTCGGCGCGGGGACCACGACCCTTGCCCTCGCCCACCTGCTCGTCGACTTTCCCGAGCTGACGGTGGTCACCAACTCGCTGCTCGTCGCGCAGGCGCTGATGCCCGCGACCCGGGTCGAGGTGATCCTCACCGGCGGGACGCTGCGGCGCTCGATCCACGCGCTGGTCGGCCCGGCGGCCGAGGACTCCCTGCGCTCACTTCGCGCCTCGCAGACCTTCATCTCCGGCAACGGCCTGACCGCCGAGCGCGGCCTCAGCACGCCGAGCCCGCTTGTCGCAGCCGCCGACCGCGCCCTCGCCGCCGCCGCCCAGCAGATCGTCGTCCTCGCCGACCACACCAAGGTCGGCGTCGAGACGATGGTCCAGACCGTCCCCCTGGACCGGATTGCGGTCCTCATCACCGACGATGGGGCCGATCCCGCCCAGGTCGCCGAGATGCGGGCCGCGGGCGTCGACGTCCGGGTGGCGGAGGTGGCGGAGGGCCGATCCGCGGTCGTGGCGAGTGCCTGAGGCCTCGCCTCGCCGGCCGGCCGGCGAGGCGGCGGAGGGTGCCGCCGAGACGCCGCTCACGCCGGGCCTGGCGCGCGTCGTGAGAGAGCTGCCCGACGGCCGGTACCTTCTTCTCTACGCCCACCCCGACCAATCACCGGCGGAACCCGTCTGAGGCCGCCGGGCGCCTTTTCGGCCCAATGACGGTCGCGGACCGTATAGTCCCTCCGGTCCAGAGAAATGGAAGGCGAGATTCCCCGCGGCACCAAGGTCGGCAGCTACGTCATCGATTCCTTCCTCGGCCGCGGCGGCATGGGCGTGGTCTACCGGGCCTTCCACCCGCGGCTCGACCGCTGGGCGGCGATCAAGCTGCTGCCTCCCTTCCAGACCTCGAGTGACGCCCGCGAGCGCTTCGAGCGAGAGGCGCGCGCGATCGCCCGCCTCCGCCACCGCCACATCCTGACCGTCTTCGACTTCGGCGAATTCGCGGGGCAGCCTTACATGGTGGTGGAGTACATGCCCAACGGGTCATTGGCCGAGCGAATGCCGAAGGCGCCCCTGGCTCCCGCCCAGGCACTGACCCTGCTGCGACCCCTCGGCGAGGCGCTCGACTACGCGCACCAGCAGGGGGTGCTGCACCGCGACGTGAAGCCGGCCAACGTCTTCCTCGACTCCGAGCTGCAGCCGGTTCTGGCCGACTTCGGCCTGGCGCGGCTGGTCGGCGAGCAATCGCTCACCGCCAGCGGGCGCCTCGAAGGCGTCCGGAAGAGCTACGGCAGCGTTCTCGCCGTCGCCCGTGTGGACCTGCTCGTGCGGGAGGGCGAGTTCTTCACCCTGCTCGGGCCCTCCGGCTCGGGCAAGACCACGCTGTTCCGCCTGATCGCGGGCTTCGAGCGACCCGACCAGGGGCTGATCGAGCTCGGCGGCCGGGACGTGACCGGGGTCCCCTCCCCACCGGCGGGAGACCAACACGGTCTTCCAGGCTCGCGAGGCACAACAGGGTGCCGGCGCAGACCCGTAGGTTTGCGGTCAAAAATTCCCCCCTCTGATCGACGGTAGTGCGCGGAGTCTATCCGACCGCGGTCAACCCTCGACGTCGAAGTGGACGCCCTGCGCCAGGGGCAGGTCGCGGCCGTAGTTGATGGTCTGCGTCTGCCGGCGCATGTAGGCCTTCCAGGAGTCGGAACCGGCCTGGCGACCACCGCCGGTCGCCTTCTCACCCCCGAAGGCACCGCCGATCTCGGCACCCGAAGTGCCGACATTGACGTTCGCGATGCCACAGTCGGAGCCGGTCGCTGAGAGCCACGCCTCGGCCGCCCGGAGGTCGGTTGTGAAAAGGCTGCTGGAGAGCCCCTGGGAGACCGAGTTGTTGACCGCGACCGCCTCCTCGAGGCTGTCCACGGTGAACACGTGCAGGATGGGGGCGAAGATCTCCTCCGCGCAGATCGGCATCTCGGGTGTCGAGAGGACGATCGCCGGCTCCACGAAGTAACCGGGGCGGTCGTCCAGCACCTTCCCGCCGCAGATCAATCGGCCGCCCTGGGCGGCAATGGCTTCCAGGCCCTCGCGGTAGTCGGTGACGGCCTGCTTCGAGATGAGCGGGCCCATCAGCGTGGCCGCGTCGAGCGGGTCCCCGATGCGTACCGTTCCGTACGCCCGTACGAGCCGGTCGATGAATCGCTCGGCAATTCCTCGCTGGAGGATAAGGCGGCGGGTGCTGGTGCATCGCTGACCGGCGGTGCCGACCGCGCCGAAGACGACCGCCAGCAGCGCGAGGTCCAGGTCGGCGTCGTCGAGGACGATCAGGCCATTGTTGCCACCGAGCTCGAGGATCGAGCGCGCGCCCCGCTTGCCGAGGGCGGCGGTGACCCGCTCGCCGAGGTCGCAGGACCCGGTCGCCTGCACTAGGGCGATGCGCCTGTCCGCGAGCAGGATCTCTCCCACCGTGCTGCCGGACCCGATCGCGAGCCCGAAGATCCCCTCCGCCTCGGTGCCGCGGGTCACCTCGTGGAAGATCTGCTGGACGGCGACCGAGATCAGTGGTGTGAGGCTCGACGGCTTCCAGAGGATGCTGTCGCCGCACACCGCCGCCAGGGCCCACCCCCACCCGGGGACGGCGACCGGGAAGTTGAAGGCGGAGATGATGCCGACCATGCCCAGTGGATGCCATTGCTCGGTCAGCCGGTGCTGGTGCCGCTCGGAATGCATCTGGTTGCCGTAGAGCTGGCGAGAGAGGCCAACCGCGAGGTCGCAGACATCGATCACCTCCTGGATCTCTCCCCGGGCCTCGCTCAGGATCTTGCCGTTCTCGAGGCTGATCAGCCGTGCCAGGTCCTCCTTCCGGTCCCTTAGCGCGTTGCCCAACTCTCGCACGACCAGTCCCCGCCCGGGCGCCGGCACAGTCCTCCAGCGCTCGAATGCAGCATGGGTCGCGGCGGAGACCGACTCGTAGTCGGCGGCGACGGCCGTCTGGACCTGGGTCAGCTCAGCCCCGGTGGTCGGGTCGAAGGTCCGGAGCTCGGGACCGGACGGGCCGGCGAGGAACGCTCCGCCCCCGGCGACACCCGAGGTCGAGGTACCGGGCGCGAGGCCGAAAGGCGACAGGATCCCGCCCGCGCGGGCGACCGTTGCGGATGCGTCAGCTGCCATCGCCACTTCCACCTCGGATCTCCGGTTTCACTTCAGCCTGATTCTGGACCGTCGCATCAGCTCAGGTCCTGCCCGAGCGCCGCAAGCGGGTACCGTGGAGTCCCGATGGCTGCCTGGATCCTCCTCGCCTTCGTCCTCGGCCTCGCGATCGGCGCGGCGGGCTCCTGGCACCTGATCCGGAGCCGGCCGGCCGGCGCGCCGCCGCCGGCGGTCCGCCGCCCCGAGCTCCCGCAGGGTGCGAGAGCGCCGGACGACAGCATGAGCCTGACCGCCCAACGGCTGGTCAGCGACCTCGAGCGCAAGTACGAGGGGGTCACCGCCGCCGGCGCCGAGGAGCCGAAGGCTCCCCGGCGAAAATCCGGCCCGCGGACCACCCGGCGGCGGCCCCCCAAGAGCTGAGCCCGGTCAGAGCAGCGGCGGACGCTGCGGGTGATTCGGCCGCCGGCCCTTGACGAAGACCCCCTCCCCGTTGACCGGAAGGCCGTCGAAGAACTGCGGGAGACGCCGCGCCTGCATCACGTGCTCGAAGCCCGACGCCAGCGTGATCAGGGCCGGCTCGCTGAACGCGGTGCCCATGAAGGAGACGCCGACCGGCAGTCCCAGCACCACACCGGAGGGCACGTTGATGATCGGGTAGCCCACGATGGCGCAGGGGGTCGAGGTGCCGAAGCCGAAGCGGTCCCCGTTGACGAGGTCGGTGGCCCAGGCGGTCCCGCCGGTGGCGCTGACAATGGCGTCGAGCGAGTGGTCGTGAAGGACCTGGTCGATCCCCTCGCTGGCACCGATGCGGTGGTCCATGGCGAGAGCCTCGTTGTAGGTCAGCCCGAACAGCGGCTGTGGAGCGTCGGGGCTGCTGACGTCGACCTGGGCCGCCAGCTCGAAAACCTCCTGGCCGAAGAAGGGCATCTCCTTGTCGGCGCGGCTGGTGTTGAAGGCGATCGCGTCGGCCAGGTCATGGATCGGGACCCCGATCCGAGTGCCAAGGTAGGCGCGGAGGTCGAGCACGAAGTCATAGAGGAGGACCAGGAACTCGGCGTTGCCGGAGTTGATGTCAGCGGTGTGCGGGAAGTCGATCGTGACCAGCGTCGCGCCGGCGCCCTGCATCGCGGCCGTCGCCTGGTCGAAGGCGGCGCCGACCCGCGCGGTGGCGGATGCCAAGCCGACCTGCCAGACGCTGAGCCGCTTGCCGCGCAGCCCGTTCGGGTTGAGGAACTGGGTGTAGTCGGCCGGGATCGTCGGGCGTGTGCGGCCGGTCCCGACCCAGCCGAGGGGGACCCCGGCGGTGGCCGGGTCGCGGGGATCAGAGCTGCGGGACTGGATCGCCGCCAACACCGCGGCGGCATCGGCAACGGTCCTCGCATGTGGCCCCGGGGTGTCCTGGGTGTGCGAGATGGGAACCACGCCGGCGCGGCTGACGAGGCCGACCGTGGGCTTGATCCCGACGACGCCCGAGGTGCTGGCCGGGCAGACGATGCTCCCGTCGGTCTCGGTGCCGATTCCGACGCTGACAAAGTTGGCGGAGACGGACGCCGCCGACCCGGAGCTCGACCCGCAGGGGTTGAAGTCGACCAGGTAGGGATTGTTGCACTGCCCGCCACGGCCCGACCAACCGCTGGTTGAGGTGAAGGACCGGAAATTGGCCCACTCGCTGAGAGTTGTCTTGCCGAGGATCACGGCTCCGGCGGCGCGCAGCTTCTGGGCGACCGTCGAGTCCTGCTGAGCGGGCGTGCCGACCAGCGCCAGCGACCCGGCCGCCGTCTGCATCTTGTCGCCCGTGTCAATGTTGTCCTTCAGCAGGACCGGGATGCCGTGGAGCGGCCCGCGAGGGCCCGTCTCGGCCCGCTCCGCGTCGAGCGAGGCGGCGATCGTCCGGGCGTCGGGATTCAGCTCGATGACGGAGTTGACGAACGGCCCGCCCTGGTCGAGGGCCTTGATCCGCGAGAGGTAGAAGTCGACGAGCCGGCTCGAGCTGAGCCCGCCCGACTGCATCATGGCCTGCAGCTGGGCCAGGGTCGCCTCGTTGAGATCGCTCGGCGCGGCCGCCTGGGCCGCCTCCCCGGCGAGGGCGACCATCGACGCGGCCGCGCCCGCGGCAAGCCCCAGTTTGAGAGCGTTCCGGCGTGTGATCCCGGCGTTGGCCTTCGAGTCCTCAGGCATCGGTGTCCTCCATCTCGACCGACCGGCTGGCGGTCGGATCAGTTCGGCCCGACGGCGGCGAGCCACCACGATAGTGTGCCGGCAACAGGAAGCAACCTCGGCAACTCGGGCCACTACGCTGTGCGCCGGTATGGCGACGGCTCGGCGCCGGCAGCGCCCCACCTCCCTCGACGATCTTGGACGGCTGGCGCCCGAGGAGCTGATGGAGCTCTACCGGAAGGCGAAGACCCCGCTCCTCGCCGACCTCGACGGGAAGCTCTCCGGGCGCCTGCTCGCCGTCCCGCGCGCGCAGGAGCCGCACGTGCGGCGCTGGCTCGAAGCCTTTGCCGCCTCCGGCCTCTTCCCCTGGCAGGGCAAGACGTTCGAGCACGAGACCCCCGAGCACGGCCATGGCGTCAACCGGCTCTTCGGCGAACGGGTGAGCTGGTTCCACTTCGAGACCTCCGTCGGCCCCTCCCGCGCCGGCGCTTTCGAAAGCGTCCACCTCGACTATGCACACGACGGCAACCCGCCCCTGGTGCGCGATGTCAAGGACGAGGTGCGCGAGGTCGCACCAGGTCTGTGGCTCGGTCTCGCCTACCTCGTTCTGGATGACGGCGACCACCTCGGCTGCTACTTCGCAGTGGCTCGCGCCTGAGCAGCAGCCTCAGTCCCGATCCATTCAGCGGGTCTCGGGATTCACCTCCGTCAGCGCCGCCCGGTGCACGAGCAGGCAGGCGACGAAGAGCGCGATCAGCGCAAGAGGCCCGGTGATCGCCCAGGCCTGCAGGATGAAGTCCC
This sequence comes from Candidatus Dormiibacterota bacterium, assembly GCA_036794405.1. Taxonomy (GTDB): domain Bacteria; phylum Chloroflexota; class Dormibacteria; order Dormibacterales; family Dormibacteraceae; genus UBA6019. The sequence continues at coordinate 27,966 of DAIRGV010000002.1, read as the reverse complement.
AACCGCCGCCGAAGCGGTCGTGCACGATCGCGTAGAGGACGCTGGGGTCGCAGCGATATCTCGGTGGGACGTTCAAGCAGCCGCTGGCATGCTCGCCGACCGCATTGATGAAGAGCAGGTGGAAGGGCCCCAGCGCCAGGTAGAAGAAGGCCGTGAGTCCCCCGACCCAGGCGTCCCTCCGCTGCCAGGCGTGGTCGAGGCAGAGAAGCAGTGGCAGGGTCAGCAACGCTGTGTAGGGCGCCCAGACGATGGTCGACAGGAGCACGGTCGCAGCCACCAGGAGGCTCGCCTCAGCGAGCCGTCCTCGCTCCTCGCGCGGGACGCGGAGGAGCCGCCAGGCCGCCACCAGCAGCACCGCGAGGGCGAAGCCGGTCGCCGCGAGACGGATTGACGCCGGGGGCGCGGAATAGTTGACGGAGATGTAGAGGCTTCGGGGGTGGGGAAGGCGCGTGAAGATTGCTGCGGGCGACTGGTTGAGCAGGCTCGGGCTGCCGCCGGAGAGCAGTGGCAGCACCCGCGTCAGGTACTCGGCCAGGTAGCCGGGCGCGGCGACAGCGGTGAGGCCGACGATCACCGCGGCCCCCAGCCCGAGGTCCCACCAGCGCCGGCGGAGCAGCGGGAGCAGGAAGAGCGGGGCCTGGAGCAGCTTGAGGGCGACGCCGAGGCCGAGGGGGAGCGCCGCTAGCCTCCTCCCGCGAGCCCAGAAGTAGGCCCAGAGCGTCGTCAGCAGCCCGATCAGGGGATTCAGCTGGAGCTGGATCATGTTCTCCCAGTTGGGGAAGAAGAAGAGAGCCAGGAGCGCAAAGGCTGCCACCCGCTGACGCGAGCTAACCCCGATGGCCCGGACCGAGAAATAGAAGGTGAGCAGCAGGCACAGCTGGTCGAAGGCGAGCATGAACACGCGCTCGCCGGTGAAGCCGAGCAGGAGCAGCGGCCGCATCGCCCAGGCGAGCAGCGGCGGGTAGATGTAAGAGCCCTCGAGGGCAGGGTCGACGCCGCGGGCGGACTCGCGGAGGAAGAAGTCATAAGGGTCCTGGCCACCCGCCAGCGCCCGCGCCGCGTCGAGATAGACGCGACCGTCGTTGTGCGTTCCGGGGTCGAGCTGGGTGAAGAGCGCGGCGACGACGGTGACGTAGATATAGAAGGGAACCAGCGCCAACAGCAGAAGGCCGATCAGGACCCACCGAAAACGGTGGTTGTGGAACGCCAGCAGGAGGCGTTGGGGAAACGCCATCAGCGGCCGTTGAGGTCGTTGCATGCAGTGAACGGCCGGTGCAGGAGGTCAGGTTAGCGCAGCGGAGCGCGTTTATTTCGGCAGGCCTGCGCTACGGTGTCGCCGCGATGACCGCCGCCGCGCGATCCCGACTCAGGGCCACTCTGAGCGCGCTCGGCAACCGGCGATTCCGTTGGCTGCTGCTCGGCCTTCTCCTGCTGCCAACGGGTCTTCAGTACCTCCAGGTGACCTTCACCTCGGCGCTGAGCCTGGTGGCGCAGCCGTGGGAAGACGTCTGGGTCCATGTCCGCGCGGCGCAGGCGCTGAGCCACGGCGGCGATCCCTACGCTCCTCTGCTCAAGAGCGGCCGCCTCGCGGTGGGAGGGAACGCGGGCTACAACTACCCGCCACTGCTGGCCTGGCTCTGGCAGCCACTGCTGGCGTTGAGCCCGCGGGACCAGGTCCTGCTCGAATGGTTGCTGCTCCAGGTGTGCCTCGCGCTCGGTCTCTGGCTGACCCACCGGACCTTGCGCTCGGACCGCCAGTTGCTGGCCCTGATGGTCGCGGTCGCGATCGTCTCCTACTGGGTCCGGCGAGACTTCCTGCAGGGGCAGATTTCGCTCGTCCTGCTGGCCTGCGAGGCGGCGTGGCTGCTGCTCTGGACCCGTGGCCGCGACTGGCTGGGCGGCATCCCGCTCGCGATCGGAGCCGCGCTCAAGGTGACGCCGGCACTCCTTTTCGCGCTGGCCGCCGGCCGCGGCCGCTGGCGGGTCGTCGCCGGCGGCGCCGTCGCCGGCGCGCTCCTCGTGCTCGCCTCGGGACCGGCTCTCTGGGTCGAGTACGTCGTCAAGGTCCTGCCCTTCCTGCCCGGATCCGACGGCGAGATCGAGAACCAGTCGCCCTTCGGGACCCTGGTCCGGATCTTTCGACCGGGCGCCCTCTATCTGCGCGATTCGATCCCGATGGGGAACGGCTACCGGGCGGCTTCGCTCCTGCTTTTGATCGTGCTGGCCGGCACGACCGCCGTGGCGCTCGCCCGCCGGGTCGACACCGATCGGGGACGGTCGCTGGAGGGGGCGGCGGTGATCGCGCTCCTTCCGCTCCTGATGCCGGTCACCTGGGGCCATCACCTGGTGACCGAGCTGATCCCGATCTTCGTGCTCGCCAACCAGGCGCTGGTGACCCGGCGCTGGCGACCGGCGGCCGCGGCCGCCGCCTGTTGGGTCCTCGCCAACCCCGCGCACCTCGCCTTCTGGGTCTGGCTCAATGGGACGGCCTGGTTCCCGGTCACCAACCTCGCGGTCGAGTCGTCGACGGTCGGCATCGTGCTGCTCTGGGCCGCCTGCCTGGTGGAGTTCCGACGCGAGGTCGCGCTCGATCCGGCCCGGGACCTGCCGGGCCCGGTACCCGGGCTGCTGCCGGCGAGCCCGGGCTGAGCCGGCCGCCGGCCACGATTACTGGCGCGCGATCGCCGGTGCGCCTCCCCGGAGCACGTACTTCTGGATCTTGCCGGTGGCCGTTTTCGGCAGCTCGGCCACGAAATGCACGACCTTCGGCGCCTTGAAATGCGCCAGCCGCTCGCGGGTGAACCCGATCAGCTCTTCGCCCGTCGCCTGCCCGCCGGGCTTGAGGACGACGAACGCGTGAGGGGCCTCTCCCCAGCGCTCGTCCGGCATGCCGACCACGGCAACCTCCTGGACGGCCGGGTGGCGGAGCAGGGTACCTTCGACCTCCACCGAGGAGATGTTCTCGCCGCCGCTGATGATCACATCCTTGATCCGGTCCCGGATCTCCACGTAACCGTCGGGATGGACGACGGCGGCATCGCCGGTGTGGAACCAGCCGTCGCGGATGGCGGCCGTCGTCGCCTGCGGATCGTTGTAATAGCCCTCCATCACGACATTGCCGCGGACGACGATCTCGCCCAGCGCCTTGCCGTCCGCCGCCACCTCGACGTCCGCCTCGTCGACGACGCGAAGCTCGCCGGAGGTGATCAGCTCGACCCCCTGGCGGGCCTTGATCACCGCCCGCTCCGCCGGCGCCAGCGAGCGATGCTCGGGCCGTGGCTCGCAAACGGTGATGAAAGGCGCCGTCTCGGTCAGACCGTAGGCCTGGGTGATCTCCCAGCCGAACTCGCCCTCCATCCGCTCGATGGTGGCGGCGGCCGGCGGAGCGCCGGCGGTGACGACGTTGACGCCGCCCGGCACCTCACCCCTTACCTCGGGCGAGGCCGAGGCGAGCCCGATCAGCACTGTCGGTGCTGCGCAGAGCCAGGTCGCCCGCTCGTCGCGGAGGAGGCTGAACACCCTGGCGGGCTCCACCTTTGGAAGGCAGATGTGGGTGGCGCCGACGGCGGTCACGGTCCAGACGAAGGTCCAGCCGTTGGCGTGGAACATCGGGAGCGTCCAGAGGTAGCGGTCGCCCACCCGCAGCGGTAGGTGGAGCAGGGTGCCGACAGTGTTCAGGTAGGCGTTCCGGTGGGTAATCATGACGCCCTTGGGACGCGCCGTGGTACCGCTCGTGTAGTTGATCGTCAGCAGCTCGCGTTCGCCGATCTCGGACGGCCGGGCGAAGCTCTCCCCCGAGCGCTCGAGCTCCGCCTCGTAATCGAGCCAACCCTCCCGGGGCGCCCCGTCGAGGTTGACGAAGTGCTCGACCGCGGGAAGCTCGGCGCGGATGCCGTCCACCGCCTCCAGGTACTCGGCCTGGACGCAGAGCACCTTGGCACCGGAGTGGTTGACGATGTAATTGAAGTCCGCGGCCGTCAGCCGGTAGTTGATCGGCACCAGCACCGCGCCGAGCTGCGGCACCGCGTAGAAGGACTCCAGCTGGGCATGCGTGTTCGCTGCGATGTAGGCGACCCGGTCGCCGCGGCCCACCCCGAGGGCCTGAAGGCGGGCCGACCAGCGATCGCAGCGGGCCAGGAACTGCGCATAGGTGAGGCGCAGCTCGCCATCGACCACCGCCTCCCGATCCCCGTAAAGCCGGCGGGCCCGGCGAGCGAACTCGAGCGGGCTCAGTGGCGTCTCCATGACAACCTCCCCTGGCGAACTTTTTGAACCTCCAGTGAGCTTACCCGCCGAACCGGAACCTCAGGCCGCCCCGGCCGTCCCGTCGAGCCGCTGCAGGATCCCGAGCTGGGTGACCTGGATGGAGTCGATTGCCTTGGTCAGCTCGTGGATGGCGACCAGGGTCTCGTGGTCGGCCTCGGCACGGGCGTCGTTGGCCGCCTGGATCACGTTCTGCCCGACGATGATGATCGGCAGCAGCACCAGCTGGAGGAAGGTCTGGGCGATCCAGGCGACGATGATCAGGGAGTTGTGGGAGGCGATCGCCGCCGGCAGCGAGATGATCGTGAGGGCGGCGAAGGCGTAGGCCATCCACATCGTGCCAACGGTCTGGGTGACCTTCAACGCCAGCCAGGTGTTGAACCTCCCCACGGCACCGGTGCCATGCACCTGCTGGTGGACGTCGTGGCTCTGGACGAGCCGGGGCCGGTGGGCCCGGGCGTGCTCTGTGCTCATGTCGGTTTCTCCAATGGCGATGGGCAGATCTCGACCTGAATTCTGGATTGAACCGCGGTCGCCCGGCGGCCGGTCGTCAAGCGACGGCGGGCCGGAGATTCGCGCGCCCGATCTTCGACTAGCCGATCGTCCCCCCGTCCACCTCCAGCCCGAGAACGCGCAGCGCGTTGCCGAGCATGATCTTCGCGGTCACCTCCGCCGGAAACCCGAGCTCACCGAACTCCCGCTCCCAGCGCTCGACGCTGAGGAGCGGCCAGTCGGTACCGAAGAGAACCTTGTCCTGCAGCACCGTCCGGGCGTACTGGACGACAAGCGGCGGAAAGTATTTCGGCGCCCAGCCGCTGAGGTCCATGTAGAGGTTGCCCTTGTGCACCGCCATGGCGAGCAGCTCGTCGCTCCAGGGGAAGCCGGGATGCGCCCCGATGATGGTGAGCCGGGGGAAATCCGCCGCGACCCGATCGACGAGGATGGGCCGGCAGTACTCGAGCCTCAGGCCCAGGCCACCCGGCGCGCCCGCGCCGATGCCGGTCGTCCCCATGTGGAAGAGGCAGACCAGGCCCAGCCGCTCTGCCGCGGCGTAGATCGGGTAGAAGCGGTCCTCGCCGGGCGAGAAGCCCTGCACCGCCTGCTGGAACTTGAGCCCGAGGAGACCGAGCTGGTGGCAGCGCTCGACCTCCTCGACGCACCAGCCGATGTCCTGCAGAGGGTCGACGGCGCCGAAGCCGAGGAACACATCGGGGTGGTCGCGGACCGCGCTCGCGATGGAATCGTTGGGGATGGCCGGGAGGCCGGTGTTGGTGCGCGCATCCTTGCCGAGCAGCACCGCCATCATCCGCTGCGACCGGTACATGGCGGCCGTATCCGTCAGCGATACCGCGGTCGCGCCCTCGCCCTTGAAATGCCGTTTGGCCCACTCCAGGTAGACGCCGCCCGAAGCGACCGCCTCGTCGTGGTTGGGGTGGACGTGGATGTCGATGGCGCGGATGCCGGGGGGGACCTTCACCGCGCGGCCATCTCGCGCAGGCGGTACTTCTCGACCTTGCCGGCGGAATTGACGGGGAAGGCGTCGATCAGCCGGAGGGCGGCGGGCACCTTGTAGCCGGAAAGCCTTTCCCGGCAGAAGGCGAGGAGATCCTCGGGCGAAGCTGCTCCAGCGGCCGCCAGCCGGACGAAGGCGACCGGCACCTCGCCGAGCCGTGGGTCGGGAGTGCCGACCACCTGCGCCTGGGCCACGGCCGGATGCTCACTGAGCACGCGTTCAACCTCGGCCGGGTAGACGTTGAAGCCGCCAACCGTCAGGACATCGCGCGCTCGCCCCTTGAAGACCAGCCTGCCGTCGTCATCGCGGTCGAAAAGGTCGCCGGTCGCGAACCATCCCTCGGGGTCGACCGCCAATCCAGCCTGCCCGGCATAGCCCCTTGCCACCGGCTCGCCCCGGATCGAGAGCTCACCCTCACGCAGTCGGGTCTCAAGCCAGGGCATCGGCCGGCCGACCGTCAGGGCGTGCGCCTCGACCGGGTCGCCGATCTCGGTCCGACTGATGCTGCCGCAGGCCTCGGACATCCCATAGCCGTTGAGCAGCGCCTCGAGGCCCAGCCGATCGGTCACCCGCCGCACCGCGTCGGGCGAAGCGGAGGCTCCTCCGGCGAGGCCGAAGCGAAGGCTCGACAGATCGCGGTGCGACAGGTCGGGGTGCTCGGCCAGCATGTGGTAGTGGGTCGGTGTCCCGGCCATCGCCACCGGCCGATGGCGCTCGATCAGGTCCAGGGCGACGCCCGGATCGAATCGCTCCATGGTCAGCACCGTCGCCCCGGCCACGGCCGGCATCAGGCAGCCGAGGACCAGGCCCATGATGTGGCTCATCGGGTTAGGGACGAAGATGACGTCGCCGGGCTGCAGCCGCCACGACGCCGCGTGCCCTCGAGCCACGGCGAGCAGACCTTCAGCCGTCAGGAGCGCACCCTTCGGCCGCCCGCTGGTGCCCGCCGTGTACTGGATGACGCTCACCTGCCCGGGCCCGAGATCGGCCCCCAGCGCATCGGTTCGGATGTAGCCGGCCTCGTCCGCTTTGGCGCGCGGGTTGAGCGGGATCACCAGCCCGCCGCCGCTCATCGCCGACCAGAACTCCGAGAGCCAGCGGGCACCGTTGGGCAACTCCAGCAACCGCCTTCCGGGGACCGGGCGGGTGCCGGCGAGCAGCTCCCGGTAGGTCGGCGAGCCGTCCTCGGCGATGATCGACCGCACCCCCGGCTGGCTCGCTGCCGCCAGCTCGAGGACCTCGATCACAGGCCGGCCAGCAGCTGCCCGGACTTGAGCAGGCCGGCCACGGCGATGATGTCGCGCTGCAGGGGCCGGTCCCGGTCGACGAACGGCGATACGGCCCGGATCCGCCGATGCACCTCCGCCGTGCCCTCGCCGAGGCGATCGGCGCCGCGCAGGTCGGCCGCCTGGCACGCGCCCAACAAATGCATGGCGCAGCAGCGCTGCACCATCTCGACAACGTCGCGGGTGGCGCGCGCCGCGGCGGCTCCCATCGAGACCTTGTCCTGGTTATGCGCTTCGGTCGAGCGGCTGAACGCGCTCATCGGCATGCACCGCCCGAGGGCCTCGGCGGCGAGCGAGGAAAGAGCGATCTGGAAGCTCTTGAAACCGTGCTGCGTGCCGTACTCCTCATGATCCGGCGCCAGCTCCGGCGACAGGTTCGCGGGCAGCCCCGCCGAGTACTTCTCGTCGACCAGGAGCTGGAACTGCCTGTCCACCAGGTCGCCCACGCTGGCCACCGCCGTCCGGAGCGAGTCCATCGCGAGCGCAACATGGAAACCGGAGAAGTTGCCGCCGCTGTGGACCCGTCCGCTTGCCGCGTCGTAGAGCGGGTTGTCATTCGCCGAGTTGAGCTCGCGCTCGATCCACTCCCGCGCCCAGCTGACGGTGTCGTAGAGCATCCCGTTGCACTGCGGAGCGCAGCGCAGCGAGTAATTGTCCTGCACCCGGCGGCCGGCCGCAACCGCCTCGTCGTAGTCCGTGACGAGCCCGCTGCCGCGCACGAGGGCGAGGACTCGGGCCGCCGAGCGGGCCTGACCGGGATGCGGTTTGACGGATTGGATGAAGGGGTCGAAGGGTCCCGTGATCCCGGTCAACCCCTCGCACGTCATCGCCGTGCAGGCGTCGACAGTTTCGGCCAGGCGCTCCGCGTCGAGAACCGCAAGCGCACCGATCCCGGTCATGAAGCAGGTGCCGTTGAGGATCGCGAGACCTTCCTTGGCGTGGAGTCGGACCGGTTCCCGACCGGCCTCGCGCCAGACCTCGGACGCCGGGAGCCGCACGCCGCTGCGGAGGACCTCGCGGTCGCCCATCAGAACGGCGCCGATGTAGGAGCTGGGAACCAGGTCGCCACTGGCTCCGATCGAGCCCTGTTCCGGTATCGCGGGTGCGAAACCGAGGTTGAGCAACTGCAGCATCATCTCCGGGATCAGTGGGCGCACCGCCGAGTTGCCACGGGCAAGACAGTTGGCGCGGGCGACGACGACCGCTCGCGCGTGGTCCTCCGCCAGGTCGGGACCGGTGCCGCACCCGTTGAGGCGGATCAGTGACTCCTGGAGAAGGTTCGCGCCACCGGTGGCCACCTTGCGCCCAACCGAATCGCCAACGCCGGTCGTCACTCCGTAAACAGTGGTGCCGGCTCCGACGATCTCCTGGTTGAGTCGATAGGTTGCCTCGGTCGCTGCCGCCGCGGCGGGGTCGAGCTCCGCCCGGGCGCCCTGCCTGGCGATCGCCTCGACGTCCTCCAGGGTCAGCGAGCGGCCGTCGATTCGCACAGCCGGGTCGGGCGGCATAGGCAGATAATCTAAGCCATGACAGCGCGAACTCTCATCCGAGTCGTCCCCCACTTCATGCGGCTCCACGAGTGGGTCGCGCTCGAGGAGAGCTTCTACCAGGCGGAGGGCCTCGAGCCGGAACTGCTCACCGACGTGATGCACGAGGTTTCCAGCCACGGCCACGACCCCTATTTCGAGCGACCCCAGGACAAGCCCTTCCTGGCGGGCACGCTCGACGAGGTTGCCAATTCGGCCTGTGAATGGGGTTCGGTGTGCAACGCCGGGGCCGGCATGGGCAAGTTCGTCCCCGACCTCTACGGCGTCGCGCGGTTCGCCATCTTCGCCGGGCCCGGGTCGCGGCTCACGCGACTGTCGGAGCTCGCGGGGGTCCCGGTGGGCGTCGGGCTCATGGCCGGATCGCACTTCACCACGCTTCGAACCCTGGAAGGGGTCCTGCCGCGGGACCAGGTCGAGGTTGCGAACATCGGCGGCCCCGGCCGGCGGCTGCTGGCGCTCCTGGAGGGCGAGGTCGAGGTGGCGAACCTCCTCGATCCCGAGATCACGCTCGCGGAGGAAAAGGGGCTGACAAAGCTTGCGCAGGGTGAGTTCAGGACCCTCTTCTGGGTCTCACCCGGCATCCCGGCCGCCGCTCTGGACAGCTATTTCGGCACCCTGCGCCGCGCCGATTCCGCCCTCCGCGCCAACCCCGCAAAGTACCTGCATCTCTGGAAGAACAACCTGCCGCCGGCCCTGGCCGGCGAGCACGACTGGTCGAAATTCGGGCTGGGCGAAATGCTCGTCTTCGAGCGCTACCCAGAAGAAACGTTCTCCGAGACCGTCGACTTCGCGCGGCGCTGGGGTCTCGACAAGAACATGCAGGAACGCACCTTCGAGGCTCTCGCGACCGCGCCCTCGGCCTAGCCACTCGGAAACAGGACGGAAAGCCAAGCCCTTGAAGACCTCCGTCGGGGACCGGGGGGCGGATGTAAGAGCTAGCTCTGCGCTCCGAAGATCACGACCGCGCGCAGCGCCAGCACACCCGCCAGAACGACGGCGCAGGTGACCAATGGCGATAGGCTGCGGCTCCTGGCGTGGCCGAAAAAGGGCAGCGCCAAGCCGACCAGGACGATCAACCAGAGGACGATCCCCACGCCGCTGAATAGCCTGCCGAGGCTGCCCGCCACCGCGACCGTGACGAGAAAGATGATGACCAGGACGGCCTCGATGATCACAAAGTAGCGGTCCGCCTCGACAAGGGCCGCGATACTGGTCGCCACCTCGCCCCGGTCCCAGGCCGCGAGCAGGAGCAGGAGGGCGGCGGCCCCGCTCAGGGCGGAGGCGAGAAAGAGGCCGCCGAGGGGCCAGCCGTCGCTCCACACCGGCTGGCTCGAAACGCTCAAGAGGACCCCCGTGTAAGCGCCGACGAAGAGGCCGAGGATCGCTCCGATCGCCGTGATGAGGGTCCCAAGCAAGCCTCGGAGCAGGTCGCGCAGCGGCCGATAGAGCGACTCCACGAATGACGCGAAGGCGAAGAAGGAGTAGGTCCCAAGTCCCCAGACGCCGAGTGACATTGGCGACCAGTACTTGAAGTTGAGTCCCCCCGATGCGCTGTCGACCACCATGTGCCAGAACTTTGCCGGCTGACCGAGGTCGACCGTCAGCAGGAGCGGGCAGAGGACGAACAGCGGAAAGGCGGCGAGAAAGGCGACCCGAGCCGCCCGGGCGTCGGCCGGGCCGCCGAAGATCCGCAGCATCGCGCCGAGCGCGTAGCAGCCGCCGGAGAGCCCGGCCAGGAAGAAGTAGGCAAGGATCAGCCAGGTCCAACCCGGCGCTTTGACGAAGTGGTCGGCGGCGAGGAGCATCACCTTTCCCCGTCCTCCGGCCTGACCGCGGTCTGACCTCGACGCCGGAACGCGACCAAGCCGGCAAGCACGGCGACGACGGCCGTCACGAAGCCACCGAGGTAGCCGGGTAGGTTGTTTCGCGACGGGAGCACCGCGTTGGCGGCATTGGGCAGGTCGTACACCTCGGGATCGTCCATCAGCAGGAAGAAGTTGTTGAGCCCGCCATAAACCTTGTCGTCGCGACCGTAGAGCTGCGCCTTCGTGTAGCCCTGCCGGTGCACCGCCGCCAGGCGCGCATCGGCCAACTGATGGAGCTGGTCGACGTCACCGAACATGATCGACTGCGTCGGGCAGACTTTGGCGCAGGCGGGGGTGAGGTCGTTCTGGAGGCGGTCGTAGCAGAGGGTGCATTTGTGGGCCGTGCCCGTGGCCTGGCTGAACCCGATCACGTTGTAGGGGCAGGCGGAGATGCAGTTGCGGCAGCCGTTGCAGACCTCCTGCTGGATGAACACGGTGTCGAACTCGGTCTTGATGATGGCGTTGGTCGGGCAGACCTCCATGCAGGCGGCGTGCTGGCAGTGCTTGCAGACGTCCGACATCATCAGCCACGCCTGGCCGCCGCCGGTCGAGACCGGCTGCTCGACGAGGTTGGCGCTGGCTGGCATGTGCTCGATGAACTTCACGTGCCGCCAGTTCTCGGCGTCCAGCTGCCCCGTGTTGTCGAAGCTGTCGAGAAGAAGGTGCGGCTCGTTGCCCTGGAGGCCGTTCCATTCCTTGCAGGCGACCTCGCATGCCTTGCAGCCGATGCAGATGCTGGTGTCGGTGAAGAATCCGGCGCGCTTGATGGCCATCTTTTTAAAACCCCATCAGGTTGGGCGTGATCTTGCGGAAACCGCGTTCGCGGGCATAGAGGTCGAGGGGCAGCGCGACCAGCTCATCCACGACCGGCACCGCTTCGCGGTCCTTGGGCCGGTCGACGGTGACGAGATACCTCTCGCAGGCTTCACAGGCGTCGAGCCGGAGCCCCACGAAGAGATCATGGTCGGAATAGATCGACAGCTTCGAGGTGTCGTCGTTGCCGCACCCCGCACAGACCATCCGGGGATACGCCCAGCTCTGGGCGCAGCGGGAGCAGACGAGGCTTCGCGGCGCCGTCACCAGGGCCTCGTCGGAGAGGCCGTGGCACGACAGCTGGAAGCCCGCCACATTCGGGGCAGTGGCGAGCGTCCCGCGCCTGACTCCCGGTCGACCGAGCCAGGCCGGGGACTGTCTCGAGCACCGGAGAGGTGGCGGCGCGCGCCAGATAGTGGTCGGTCATCGGTTGTTCGTCCCCGGCCAGCCAGGCCCGGACCATCGCGGCGGGATCACCCTCGTGAAACCGGGCCACGACGGCTTCCCGCAAGGCGTCGGGCCCACCGATCAGGGTTCGATCGAGGACCCGCGGCATCGCCCTGGTGGCGACATAGTCCGCCAGCTCGTTCGGAGCGGGAGGGTCGGTTGAGACGTCCTGCGCGATCTCGGCCCAGGCTCCGGTCAGGGCGATGTAGAGAGTGAGCAGCCCGGCGGCGTGCTCCTCCCGCGCGAGCAGGTGCTCGGCCCGGCGGCGCCTCTCAATCCAGGGCTGGGTGCCGACGGCGCTCGAATCCATCATTCAGTCGATCTTCACGATGTTCACAAGGAAGGACTTGTACTCCGGCGTGCGGCTGTTGGCGTCGCCGACGAAGGGGGTCAGCGCATTGGCCAGCCAATGCCGGGAGAGCTCGGGATGCTTCTCGGCGGCAATGCCGACGAACCCCCAATGGATGGGGATGCCGATGTGGTAGACCTTCTTGCCGCCGACGGTCATCGCCCCCAGCCGCCTGGTCACCATCGCGGCCACCTCGAGCCTGCCCCGGGCCGACGATACCCGGACCCGATCGCCGGACTTTATCCCCTTCTCCTCGGCGAGCTCCTGGGGGACCTCCACGAATGCCTGGGGCTGGAGTCCGACCAGCAATGGCACGTGCTGCGTGACGTAGTGCTCGTGCTCGGTGAGGCGGTAGCTGGTCGCGATGTAGGGGTAGTCCGCCACCTTCCCGAAGCGGTTCGGCCGACCTGCGGCCTGATCGTACAGAAATGCCACCGGCGATTCCGACTGGTTCGGGTGAAGCGGATTGAGGATCGGTGACTCAATCGGCTCGTAGTGCTCGGGAAAGGGCCCGTCGAGCATCGAGCTGCTGAAGAGGCGAGCCGTGCCCTCGCCGTTCATGATGAAGGGCGACCAGGCGGTCGGATCCTGGGTCAGCGGCTTCATCGTCGCCGGGTAATCGGGTACGTCTCCGGTCCACTTGGCCCCATCCCATTTGATGCCGGGTCGTTTGGGGTCCCAGGGGTTGCCGGCCAGGTCGGCGGAGGCGCGGTTGTAGAGCACTCGCCGGTTCAGCGGCCAGCTCCAGGCCCAGTTGGGATAGAAGCCCATCCCCGTCGGGTCGTTGGCCGCCGGGTCTTCAACTCCCTGGCGGCGCTTCATGTTGTTGCCGGCCTCGGTATAGCTGGAGGTATAGATCCAGTTTCCGGCGGCCGTCGTCCCGTCGTCCTTGAGGAGAGCGAAGGAAGCCATCTGCTTGCCGGTTGCCAGGTTCTTTCCGTTGATCTCGCGGGCCAGCTCGTCAAACGAGGGTTTGAGCGGGTCGGCATAGTCGAGCGTCATCGCATTGAGGGGGTCGGGGAATTTTCCGCCTCCCGACCGGTAGAGCTTCTTGATCCGGTCGAAGAGGTCGGCGAGGATCCAGTGGTCGTGGCGCGCGTCGCCCTGCGGCGGGATGACCTGGTCTTTCCACTGCGCCCAGCGACCGCTGTTCACGAAAGAGCCTTCCTTCTCGATCCAGTGGGTCGTCGGAAGCAGGATGACCTCGGTCTGGATCTGGGCGGGATCCTGCCCCGGCGCGCGCCAGAATTCGGAGCTGGTGGTGGGGAACGCGTCCATAACCACCAGCCACTTGAGCTTGGCCAGGCCCTGCAGCACCTGGTTGGAGTCCGGCCCGATGCTGGTCGCGGTCATCCCGGAGAGAAGCAGTCCCTCCATCTTTCCCTTCAGGGCCTGGTCGAAGATCGAGATCCAGGAGCTGTTCACGGCCGGCTTGGGGATGTAGTCAAAGGCGAACTCGTTGTCCTTGGTGGCCGCGCCGCCGTACCAGGCCTTGAGCAGGCTGACCGTGAAGTTCCGGTAGTTCAGGCCGAAGAAGTTCCAGGAGTTCGGGTCCGACTTCTTCGGTGCGCCCTGAGCGACGTATTCGTCGAGGTTCCTCTGGCCCGGCGCGGGGATCTTCATGTAGCCGGGCAGGATCTCCCAGGAGATGGCATGGTCGGTGTTGCCCTGGATGTTGGCGTGGCCCCGTTCGGCGTTGACCCCACCGCCGGGCCGACCGACATTGCCAAGGAGCAGCTGGAGTGCCGCGGCGCTCCGGATCAGCTGGCCGCCGGTGGTGTGGTGGGTGAGCCCGACCGCGTAGACGATCGACATCACCTTGTCGGGCCTGCCCATCTCGCCGACGAGCTTGGCGACCTTGAGGAAGTCCTGCTTGGGAATGCCGGTGATGTTCTCCACGACCTCGGGCGTGTAGCGCGAGTAGTGCGTCTTCATGAGCTGGAAGACCGACCGGGGATCGGTGAGAGTCATGTCGCGCTTGGCGAAGGCGTCGGTGCCGGTCGTCGCCGGCCCCTGGCCCTGCGAGGCGTTGGGCTCCCCCGGGTTCGCCGGGGGGGTGGTGTTCTCATAGGCCCAACTGCTCACGTCGTAGCTGCGCTTGTCCTTGTTGTAGCCGCTGAAGAGACCGTCCGTGAAGGAGTAGCCCTCCTTGATGACCCAGGACGCGTTGGTGTAGTTGCGGACGTACTCGTCGTGGAAGAGGTCGTTCTGGAGCACGTAGTTGATCAGGCCGCCGAATAGGCCACGTCGCTCCCGGTGCGGATCCGAAGGTAGGTGTCTGCCAGCGCACTGGTGCGGGTGAACCGCGGGTCGGCGTGGATGATCTTCGCGCCACCGCCCTGACCGGGGCCGCGCTCGGGGTCCAGCTTGGCCTTGACGAACCACTGGAACCCGACCGGGTGAGCCTCAGCCGGGTTGGCCCCGTTGATGAGGATCAGGTCCGCGTTCTTGAGGTCGCGCCAGTGATTGGTCATCGCCCCTCTTCCGAAGCTGGCGGCCAAACTGACCACCGTCGGGCCGTGTCAAACCCGGGCCTGTTGCTCCAGGTGCACCAATCCCAGGGTGCGCATCACCTTGGTGGTGAAATAGCCCTCCTCGCTGGAGAAGGCGGCGCCCCCGGCGAAGGCGACGCCCTCGGTCCGGTTGACCGTGTTACCGGAGGCGTCCTGGCCGACGAAGGTTCGATCGCGCGAGGCCTTGATGTTCAGGGCGACCTTGTCGAGGACGAAGTTCCAATCCTTCTCCTCCCATTTGCTGCTTCCGGGAGCCCGGTAGAGCGGCTTCTCGACCCGTCGCCGCGAGGTCGCCAGCTGCATGGCGGCGGCGCCCTTGGGGCAGAGCCGGCCCTCGTTGACCGGGCTGTTGGGGTCGCCCTCGATCTGCAGCAGCTGGGTGCCACCAGAGGTCTGACGGGTGTAGGCGACGAGGCTGCAGCCGACCGCGCAGTAGGGACAGATGGAGTGGAGCTCTTTCGCACCGGCGATCTTGAGCTGCTGCTTGATCGAGTTGGCGCGGGCGAGGTCGAAGCCTAGGCCGGTTGCCGTTATTGCACCGGCGGTCGCGCCGCCGACCTTCAGGAAGTCGCGTCGACTGAACTGGCCCATCGGCGCCGGCCTCCCTAATAAGCTCGGGGTTGGGACTGCAGCGAACCGTAAGGGGCGGCCCGATCGGATGTCAAGTCGTAGATTGCTTGACAGTCGTAGATTGCTTGATGTCGTAGATTGCTTGACCATGAACGACTTCTTCGCCGACCTCGCCGGCCGCTGGACGAAAGCCGCACGCGACCGGGGCACCGAGATCGAACCCCCGGTGCTGGACTCCGCCGTCGCGTTCGAGCTGCTGGAGCTCGCCCGGGTGACGGCGCATACCAGTGAGAGGCGCTTCGCACCCCTCTCCTGCTACCTGGCGGGGATCGCGGTCGAACGCCTGCGGGCCAGCCGCGGGGAATTGAGCGAGGGCGAGGCGGCGGCCTACCTCAACGAGGTCCGTCAATCGCTGGAGAGCCTCTCCGCACCCGAGTAGACGTTGAACCGGTCGCGCTTCAAAAAGCCGACTAGCGTCAGGTCGAAGCGGCGGGCGGTGAGGATGGCAAGGCTGCTCGGCGCGCCGACCGCGACCAGGAAGGGGATCCCGGCAGCGACCGCCTTCTGGACGACCTCGTACCCGGCCCGGCCGCTCACGGCGAGGACGGCATCGGAGGCCGGAAGCCCACCATCCAGGAGGCGGCGCCCGACCACCTTGTCGACAGCGTTGTGGCGACCGATATCCTCCCGCAAGAGGAGCAGCTGGCCGCCGGTGTCGAAGAGACCTGCGGCGTGGAGCCCGCCCGTCTGCTCGAATACCGACTGTCCCTCACGAAGGCGCTCGGCCAGCCCCGGCAGGATGGCCGGGTCGACCCTCGGGCCGGCCGACAGCCGCTCGAAATCGAGCGCGAGGCTGGCGACGGTGGTGGCGCCGCAGACACCGCAGGCTGAGCTGCTCAGGAAGCTGCGCTCGGGCCGCCGCCCGTCGCCGGTTCGGAGCAGCACATCGACCTGGTTCGACTCGATGAGGCTCTCGTCGACCTTCAGCGTCGCTTCAACCTCGCCTGCCTCGGCGCTGATCCGGACCGCGGCCAGGTCACTCCTCGAAGTCATGACCCGCTCCGCCCAGAGCAGACCGAGCGCGAGCTCAAGGTCGTGACCCGGGGTCCGCATCACAACGCTGAGCGGCCGGCCGTTCAGCAGCAGCTGAAGTGGTTCCTCGGCGGCAACCCGGTCATCGGCAGCACTCCAGCCGGCCGGTGTCCAGCGTTTGATCGCAACCGGCGGCGCCTGCGGCCTCGCCATCGGCTGCATCTTAGGCGCGTACCCTGAGGCCCACGATGCCCAAGATCGGAGTTCGCCTGCCGGCCTCGTTCGAGTCGGCGGGGGAGTTCCTGGCCGACATCCAGTCTCTGGAATCCGCGAGTGCCGACCTCCTGCTGCTGGGCGACGGCGACCTCGATCGAGACCTCCTCCTGGCTGCGATCGCCGCCGTGACCGGGCGGGTCCAGCTCCATCACGCCGAGCCCGGAGAGACCCTCCGCCGTCTCGCTCGGGGCAGGTTGGTGGACGAGCTCGAGGGTTGGATCGAGGTCGAGTTTCCAGCCGACCGAGCCGCCTGGCGCGCCACCCTCGCCGAGGCGGAGGAGAACCGGGCGCCGGGCGTCATCCTCGCGATGGACCCCCGTCTCCTTGATCTGCTCCGCAACCCGGACGTCGAGGACGACCGGGCGACGGACCTCCAACTCGCCCAGGGTTAGGCCCACTCGGCAGTCGCCGTTTCGAATTCACGGGTGCTGTTGCGGTGCCGTTACCCCGGTCACAACCAGAGCGTTCGCCTGAATGTGAGCCGGTTGCTGGCCGCGGTGGCCCTCCTCCTGACAATCGGCGTCCTCGGCGCGCCTGCCGTCCAGGCGTCCTGCGCCGGACCCGTCGGACCGGGGGGCTCGACCACCCTCCAGGGGCAACTGGATGCTGCTCCCGTGGTCTCGGGCCGCAGCGCGCGCATCAGGCGAGGTGACGGAAGGGCTCTGGCACGTACTCAGCCAGAACGCGTTTCCAGTCGTCGCTGAGCACCGCTTGGACCGTGGCGTCTTCCTTGACCAGCCATGCCAGGTGCCGCAAACCATGTTCGAGCACCTGTTGATGGGCGATCGCGACCGGGGCGTGCGTGGCACCCGACCGGGCCAGGTCCGCGCGCTCGATGGGAATCCCCGCCAGCATTGGAGCCTGGTCGTCACGGTTGACGACCAGGAAGGTCAGGATCACGGACCCGCGAGCTCGCCGCCAGGAGGTGGAGTGGACGAGCAGAGGCTCGCCCATGAGGTTCCGGGAGAGCCTCTCGACAACCTCGACCGGATCGTCTTCAAGACCCGCTTCGATGTACCAGGGATCAGGCCCGCAAGGCCCGGCGAGCTGAGGCACCAGAGCCTTCAGACGGAGCACGAAGACTTCCGCCTGGACGGGGCCCTCGGTGTCAAGCGGAGGGCCGGGATAGGCCTCCGTCAGGCGGGCCGCGCCATGGCGAGCACCTGCTCCCGGCTCACCGTCATGTTGTGCGCTTCCAGCCCGTGCTTCTGAACCGCCGGGATCAGCTTATCTTCGCGGTCCCGCACCTCGAAACCGCACTCGCAGCGGACCAGCAGCTCGGGTGTCTCGGCTAACTGATTCATCTCGACCAACCTCCGCCGCCAGACTATCACCGCTACCTTGCCCTCCCCTTGGGGGCCATTCCGACCGGGGCTGTTATCTTCCGGCCGGTGGCCAGGTCCTCCTCCGACTCATCGTCGCTCGCCGCGGGCGCCCGGCTGCTCTACCTCGGCCCCTTCGTCAGCTCCTTCGACCGATTCTCGATCGCTCCGCTTCTGTTTCCCATCGCTCACGACTTCCATGTCCGATTGGCGATGGCCACATTGGTTGCCACGCTTTACTACCTGCTCTACGGGGTCACTCAACCGATCTACGGGTTGCTTTCCGACCAATTCGGCCGGGTGCCCGTCCTGCGCTGGTCACTTGCGGTGGTTGTGGTCGGCAGCATCGCCTCGGCGGTCGCACCGACCCTCCCCTGGTTGATAGGCGCCAGGCTTCTCACCGGCGCCACCGTGGGTGCGGTGATACCCGCCTCCCTGGTCTACGTCGGAGACAGCTTCCCCTTCCGGGTGCGGCAGAGCGCGATCGCCGACATCTCGGCCGCGGTTGCGGTCGGAACCGCCACCGGTATCTTCGGCGCCGGCCTGCTGGCAACCTACGTCACCTGGCGCGCCCCCTTCCTGATCACCGGCGTCCTCGCCGCGGCTCTGGCCGTCGCCTTCCGGGGGCTGCCCGAGCCGACTCGGCCGACTCGAAGTGGCGGACCGCTGACACAGATTCGGCGAGTGCTGGGAACCGGGTGGGCGCAGTTCCTGATCGCGCTCGCCCTCGCTGAAGGAGTGATCTTTCAGGGCCTGACCACCTTCTTCGCTCCGGCACTCCAGTCGCGCGGTCTCACCGCTGCGGCCGCCGGCCTGGTCGTCGCCGGCTATGGCCTGGCTACGCTGGCCGGCAGCCGGGTGGTGAAGAGGCTCACCTTTCGAACTTCCGCGGCCGCACTGATCTTCGTCGGGGGTTCGATGCTGCTCGCCGGTTATCTGCTGGCGGCTGCCACGCCCAGCGTTCCCGGGGTGCTGGGGGCCAGCCTCCTGGCCGGCGCCGCCTTCGCCTTCCTCCATTCGACGCTCCAGACGTGGATAACCGAGGTGGTGCCTGAGGCGAGGGGAACCGCGACCGCTCTCTTCGCGAGCATGCTGTTCGTGGGGGCGGCGATCGGCACCAGCGCGGCCTCGGGACTGGCGCAGCAGCGCAACTACCCGCAGATATTCCTCGTCGGCGCCGTCCTGACTTTGGCGGTCGCCGTCGTCGCCGGTGTTGCTCGGAGCCGGTATGGCCAGCTCGAGGAAGCGACGGCCGGCGGCACTTCGACCTGAATGATTCAGCCTTTGGCTGCCGGAATCGATCAAAGAACGTCACCGATCGCGCCCGGGGCAAGCGATTCAAACTGGTTGACGTTGAGATGACGGCGAGCGGTTGGTGAGGCCGTCGAGAGCCGTTCACCCCGTAGCACCGGAGAGACCGACCGGCCGTCCATGTTCAGCCTGTGCAACCAAACGCCAAGCTCGTGGGACTTGCCGCCATGGTCGCCGGCCTGGCCGCGGCACTGGTGGCCGTCAATGCCCACCCGGCGCTGCCGGGTGCCGCTCCCACCCTCACCGAAAGAGGGGTTGGGTGCAGTGCCGCCGCGGCTGGTGAAGTCGACAAGGCGGAGGTGCTGATCGCCGTCGGGGACAGCGGTGTGGGAATCCCGCCGGAATCACTGGAACGGATTTTTTCAGGAGTTCGTGATGCTCGATGCGGGGCGCGAGGGGACCGGGCTGGGGCTGCCGGTCAGCCGCAAGTTGACCCAGCTGATGGGCGGTGAGATCACCGTTGTCAGTGAGGTTGGCCTCGGCACGACATTCACGGTCCGCCTGCCCCGTGCCGCGGAAGACCGGTGAAGCCTCCTCGGTGGCCATCAGGGACAGGTCATGCCAGATGCAGGCTGCGCCCTGTTACGGCTCTTGTTACGCCCCGCAGGCGTACCATCCGGATCGTGGCAAGCGCACGCTCGTGCCTTCGGGCACCAGTTTCAGATATCCGGGTTGGTTCATAGGGGCTAGTCGAATTGGATTCATTGGCAGGATATCTGCACGTCGGGGTCGTCCTGATCTCGTACCCCAACCTGATCGTGATCGCGCTCATGATCGTCCTCTTCGCGGTGGCGCTGATCGCGCCCTTCCACGGCGTCGGCGGGACGGAGGACCCAAGCTGAGCGTCTCCCACGGGTCCTGGACCGCGCGCGCCCGAGCCTACCTTGATCGGCGGTTGCCGAGCACCAACCTGCTGCCGGACCGGCAGCCCTATTACGTCGGCTCCTGGGTCTACGTGTTTGGTGTCGTCACCATCGCCGCGCTGGCGTGGGTGCTGGTCAGTGGGGTCGTCCTTGCCTTCTTCGGGCCCCAGTGGTGGCACGTCAACGGCGTCGGCAGGTTCTTCAACAGCCTCCATTTCTGGAGCGTCCAGATGTTCTTCATATTCATGGTCCTGCACCTCTGGGGCCAGTACTTCGCGGCGGGCTGGCGGGACGGCCGGGCCAAGACCTGGATGGCCGGCGTGGTGATCTTCCTGGTCAGCATCGTGGCCGCCTTCACCGGCTACCTCTCGCAGCAGAACTTCGACGCGCAGTGGATCGCGATCAACGCCAAGGACGCGATGAACTCGGTCGGTGCGGGCGCCTTCTTCAACGTCCTCAACTTCGGCCAGATGTACGGCATCCACGTGGTGCTGCTCCCGATTGCGGTTGTGACGCTGGTCGGTCTCCACCTGGTCATGGTTCGCATGAAGGGTGTCGTCAAGCCGATCGACCGCAGCGTGAGGGAGAGGCCATGAACAACCGCGCCCGCCAGACCCAGGAGGAGTACTACCGGGGCATCCCGACCGTCCCCTACGACCTGGTCAAGGAGCTCGCGATCGCGCTGGCTGCGATGCTTGCCCTGATCGTGGTCCTGGCTGCCCTGCTGTCCTCCCCCGACGTGAAGCCGGAGACCGTCCAGAGCTGGGCGACCAGCGATCCGGTGGATTTCGTCACCACCGCCACCAGCGAGCTGTCTGGCACGACCGTCACGGCGGGCTACGGCGCTCCCTACAACAGCGGCTCGGGGTCGGTCCAGGGGTTTGGCTTTCTCTCTCCGCAGTCGTGGCTCGGCGTCCATCAGCCGGTTGACGCGCCCAACGACTTCGTCCTCAGTCCACTGAAAATCGCCTCGACCTCCAACACCGACCTTGGGGCGGCGCTCGACTCCTATAAGAAGGCGGACGACAGGACCCGCCAGGGCTGGCTCGATGGCTACTCGAAAGCGCTGCAAGACGCCAAGGCGGACTCTTCCGGCTCGTTCACGATCGCCCAAGGCGACTTCGGTCCGCTGCCGGTGATGATGGACAGCCTGCGCAAGCAGGCCCAGTCGGGAGGTCTCGACGGCGTCCTCCTCAGCCAGGGCGGCTTCTATCAGACGGACTACACCCGCCCGCTCCTCTTCATGGGCGACGGCGGGTACCTGGCAAGCCTGGCCGACGCCCAGAAACTCACCGGCAGCCAGTGGGGCATGATGAACGAGACGGGCAGCTATCCCGGCCAGACGTGGCTCTGGCTTTACACGTTCTGGTACCAGGTGCCCCCGTTCGCGGGCTCCTCGAACGCGGACCTCGGGGTGGTGCTGACCGTGACCGTGCTCAGCCTGGGGCTGGTGCTCATCCCCTTCATTCCCGGCCTGCGGGACATCCCTTACTGGATCCCCATCTACAAGCTGATCTGGCGAACGCCGCCCCCGACCGGCCACGGCGGCCAGCCGACTCCGAGCACAGCCTCCGGGACGGCTCTGCCCTAACAGCGAAATTCTCCCGATAGGCCGTCAGCCGGGACGCTGACGGCGCTGTGACGGCGTTGTGACGGTGACCCGGGCGACATTGGGTCGCGTGCACTCCATCGCCGGGTGGCGCAAGGTGTGGAGACGGTCGACGTTGCTCTTCAGCGTGTGCCGAGCCCACCCTCGCACCGATCGGCTACGCCCGTGATCAGCCAGCGCCCCCGCCGTCCCCGGCGACTGCGAGCTGACGACTTCCGCTCCGCCTACGCGGCCGCTGGGGTGGCGATCGCTCGCCTCACCCCGGGCGCGGTGATCATCGACGCCAACCCCCACTTCGCCGCGTTGGTCCACCGAACAGCGGCCGAGCTGGCGGGCGTCGAGCTGCTCGACCTCCTCCATCCCGACGACGCCGCAGCGATGCGGGCCGGACGGCTCTCGTCCTTCGTGGCCGGGGCCATCCACGCCGAGCTGCGCCTCCTGGCCGGGGACAAGGTCGTCTGGGGCAGAGCGACAATCAGCGTCGCCCGCCAGCCGGGCGACGCGCCCGACGCGCTGGTCCTGACCGTTGAGGATGTGACCGCCGCCAAGCGCCGCGAGGCCGAGCTCGAACGGAGAAGGTTTCTGGACCCCGACACGGGCCTGCCAAACGCGGCCCAGCTGGCCCGGCGGCTGGCGGACGCAATCCGCGCGGCGCGGGGCGCAAACCGGCGCCTGGCGCTGCTCATGATCGAGTTCGACCGCTCCGGCGCCCTCGGCGAGGAGGCCGGCGCGGGGGCGGGCGCCGAACTGCTGGATCAGCTGACGCGGCGCCTCCAGGACCAGCTCCGCCCCCGTGACTTCGTGGCCCGGACCGGCGGCAACGAGTTCGGCATCGTCCTCGCCGACGTCAACGAGAAGGAACTGGCGGAGGGCGTGGGTCGGCGGTTGTTGGCCGGGCTGGAACCGCACTTCCGCCTCGCCGGCACCGATGTCCAGGTGGCGGTCTCGATGGGCGTGGCCGTCTTTCCCGACCACGGCCGGAACCCTGACGCGATCCTCCGCCGGGCCCGCCGGGACATGTACGGCGGCAACTCTGACGGCACCGGTCTCGCTGGCGGCGACGCCGTCGAAGAGGTCACCGACGAGCTCGAGCAGCGGGTCGCGCTGCTCGAGCCGGTGTCGCTTTTCCTCTCGGTGCCCGACCGGGTGCTGCGCCGGATCGCCCGCTACATGAGCGCTCAGACCGCGGCGGCCGGCGAGAAGCTGGCCGGCCCGGGCGCACCGCCCGCCCTCCGGATCATCCAGGACGGGTTGTGCGAGGTCCGGACCCCCGAGCAGTTGACCCTTCTGACCCTGGGGCCGGGGGACTTCATCGGCGCCGACTCACTGCTCGTCGAAGATCCGGTGCCGGTGCAGATACGCGCGCTCACGGCGTGCAAGCTGCTGGTCCTGGAGGCCGAGGTGGTGGACCGCGTGGCCCCCGCGGGGACCGCCTTCAGGGAGGCGCTCCGTGCCGCAGCCGGCCAGCGGGACAGCCACCTGCGCGCTCTGATCGCGCGGCCGCAGCCCGCGGCAGCCGGCCCCGCGGCAACCCTCCTCGCGATCTATTCGGCAAAGGGGGGCTCCGGCCGAACGACCCTGGCGTTGAACGTCGCCGCCGAGCTCGGGCACCGGCACCCGGGCGAGGTGCTGGTGGTCGATCTCTCGCTGCCCTATAACCATGTCGCCCTGCTGGCCAACCTCTCACCCTCGACCTGCCTGGCGCGGATCGCCGAGGCGCCGGCCCGTGCCTTCGGTCCGCTCGCGTGGAGCGCCGTCCTCCCCCATCCGGCTGGCTTCATGGTGCTTCCGGCGACGCTCCGGCCCGAGGAGGCCGAGCTGGTGACGCCGGAGCTGGTCACCCGCGCGCTGGGAGTGCTGGGCCCACAGTTCCGGTACGTGGTCTTCGACCTCGGCGTGGCCCTCGACGACAAGGTCCTGGCAGCTCTGGAGTTGAGCGACCACGTCGTCCTGATCGCGACACCGGAGCTGGCGTCGATGCACGACACCCGGCAGGTGCTGGAGCTCGCGACGCGGGTGCTCAATATTCCCGCCGGCCGAATCCACACTGTCCTCAACCATCGCTCGCCGGACTCGGCCATGAACCGCAAGGTGGTCGAGGAGGTTCTCGGCCGGCCGCTGGCGGCCGAGTTCCGCTACTACGGGGCGGCGCCCGAGATGGCAGGGCTGGAGGGACGGCTGCAGGTGAAGTCCGACCCCCGCAGCCAGTTCAGCCGCAGTGTTCGCGACCTGCTCGACCTGCTCTCTCCCGTCGCGGCGTCGCTTACCGCCTGACTCCGCTGTCAGCTC
Source organism: Candidatus Dormiibacterota bacterium (assembly GCA_036794405.1). GTDB lineage: Bacteria > Chloroflexota > Dormibacteria > Dormibacterales > Dormibacteraceae > UBA6019. The sequence continues at coordinate 4,098 of DAIRGV010000002.1, read as the reverse complement.
CGCTTCAATCCCGAAATTAGTCCGTGATACGATCTATCGTGAGATGAAACAAACGTCGGGGGTTGGCGGCCTCGGGAGATTTGCCGAACCCGCTGTGCTGGTGATGATCAGCCTGGCCGAGGCGCCCAAGCACGGCTACGCGATCACGGCCGATATCGAGCGGCTGGCCGACATCCGGCTCGGCCCCGGCACTCTCTACGGCGCCATCGCCCGGCTCGAGGAGCGCGGACTGATCGAGCCGATTCCATCGGAGGACCGGCGCCGGCCCTACCGACTGACGGCTGTCGGGGAGCAGGTTCTCAGGGCTCACCTGGTAACGCTGGGGCGAGTCGTCAGCGCGGGCGACCGGCGGCTCACACGCGCATGAGGTGGCTGATTCGACTCTACCCAGCACGCTGGCGACGGCGCTATGGCGAAGAGTTCGAGGCGGTCCTCGCCATCGGTCCGGGGGGCGCGTCGATCCTCGTCGACGTCGCGCGCGGTGTGCTCGATGCGCACCGACGGGAAGGAGGCTTACGGATGCGCCTCCAACCGTGGGTGCTTCTGCTCCTTTGCGCCACCGTCCTCGGTTGGCTTAACTACCACGCCCGGGAGGATGTGCAACCGGTGGCTGCCGGGTTGCTCGTGGCTGGGTTCGGATTTTCTTTCTGGCGTCCGAAGCTGGCGTGGCTGCTGGTCCCGCTTCTCTGGCTCTCGATCCCGGTCAGCGGCGCCCTGGCTGATGCGCACGACTACCACCCCGGACTGGTCAGGCCACACCCCCTCTACGAAACGCTGGTCGCTCTGCTCCCAACTGCGATGGGCGCCGCGGCGGGCATCGGCATTCGCTGGGCCACCCGAAGCAGCGCGTCCGGTCGGCAACCTTGATCGCAAAGGCGCGGACCGCAATCCCAAAAGGTGATAGTATGAATGTCAATGTCGAAAGCACAATTTGATTCGTCTCCGGGGAGCACCGGCGAGGACGACCTGGGCTGGGCGAGCTCGGGGATCGACTACCTGTTCGAGGTCGATGCCAAGACCCCGGCCGCTCGGACCAAATTGGAGGGCTTGCAGCGGCGAGTCTCGAAGCGGATCCAGAAGCCGGCATCCGGGTTGCCGCCGGCAGCTGGACGGGCCGACTGAGCCGACCCGGAGCGCCGGTTCCTGAGCAACGAACTATCCTCATGAGGTCATGAGGAGAAGATTCGTCCTGTTCGCCCTGGCCGCGATGGTCACCTTCGCCTGCGGAAGCGCGAGCTCCGGCAGCCCGGCGACCACAACCGGTAGCACGATCACGTTCGGAGCGCCGCTCGGGCTCACAGGGGCGCTCACCAAAGAGTCGACCCTGACCCAGCAGGGCTACGACCTCTGGGTCGACTGGGCCAACAAGCAGGGTGGGATCAGCATCAATGGGGTCAAGCACCCGGTGAAGGTCATCTACCACGACGACACCAGCAACTCCAACCAGTCCGCGGTGCTGATGCAAAAGCTGATCACCGAGGAGAAGGTCAACTTCCTGCTCGGGCCCTATGGGTCTGCCGCGACGGCGACCGACGCCGCCATCGCGGAGCAGAACCAGGTCCCGATGGTGGAGGCCAACGGCGCCGCGCAGGCCATCTTCAACCAGGGCTACAAGTACACCTTCGGGGTGCTCAGCCCCGCCAACCGGTACCTCCAGGGTGTCGTTGACATGGCGGCGACGCTGAGCCCCAAGCCCACCACCATCGCGATGCTCAGCGCGGACGACAATTTCTCGGTCGAGGTCGCCGACGCGATCAACCAGTACGCGCCGACCAAGGGCTTCCAGGTCGTGCTCTACAAGAAGTACAAGAGCGGCTCGACCAACCTCGTGGCCGAGGTGCAGGCGGCCAAGGCGTCGAACGCTGACATCCTCCTCAACTCCGGTCACCTCCAGGAGGCGATCGCGATCAACAAGGCGGCCAAGGAGCAGAAGCTCAACGCCAAGATTGCGGCCTACTCGGTGGGCCCTTCGACGCCAGACTTCGTCAACGCGCTCGGCAAGGACGCCGACTTCGTGTACAGCGGGTCCCAGTGGACGCCGCAGGTGAAGTACACGCCGTCGTTCTACCTGTCGGTGAAGGACTATGTGGCCGCCTACAAGGCCAAGTATCCCGGCCAGGGCGATCCCGATTACCACGTGGCCGAGTCGACCGCGGCCTGCCTCGCCTTCCAGAAGGCGATCGAGAACGCCAAATCGACCGATCCCAAGAAGGTGCGCGACGCCCTCGCCAAGCTCGACGTGATGACCTTCTTCGGCCAGATCAAGTTCGATAGCCGGGGCATCAACATCTACAAGCCGATGGTCGTCGAACAGATCCAGGCCGGCGCTCACCACACGGTCTTCCCGCCCAACGTGGCCGACGTGGCGGCCAAGTACCCGACGCCTTCCTGGGACCAGCGGTAACCGTCTGACCAGTGGGCAACTTCGCCCAACTGGTGATCCTCGGCCTGCTGGCGGGCGGCGTTTACGTCGCCGTCGGGGTGGGCTTCGGCCTCGTGTGGGGAGTGTTGAACATCGTCAACCTCTCGCACGGCGCCCTGGTCATCGTGGGCGGCTACATCACCTGGCAGCTGTTCACGGCCTATCACCTCGACCCCTTCCTGACGCTGCCGATTGACGCCGTCATCCTCTTCGCGCTCGGCTACGTCATCCAGCGCGGTGTGATCAACCGGGTCATTCGGGCACCGCTGCTTTTCACCTTCCTCCTCACCTTCGGCATCAACCTGATCGTGATCAACGTCCTCCTCCTCCTCTTCAAGTCCGACTTCCGCTCGGTCACGCCCGCCTACTCCGGATCCGGCCTCGAGCTCGGTCCGGTGGTCATCCCCTACACCCGGCTCGCCGCCCTGGCCGTGGCGTTCCTGCTCGCCGCCGGTCTGGCGTTCCTCCTCAACCGAACCCGTACCGGGCTCGCGATCCAGGCGGTCGGCGCCGACCGTGACGCCGCCCAGCTGGTCGGCATCGACCTCCGCCACACCTACGCCCTCACCTTTGCCATCGGAGCGGCATGCGCCGGCGTCGCCGGCGGCCTGATCAGCCTCATCCAGGCGATCACGCCTACCGCGGGCGAGCCATACACGCTGCAGGCGTTCGTGGTCGTGATCCTCGGCGGCCTCGGCCGCGTCAGCGCGACCGTGCTCGGCGGCCTGCTCTTCGGGCTCATCGAGGTCTTCGCCCAGAGCATCCCCGGATCCGGGTCGGTCTACGCCAACGCGATCGCCTTCGGCCTGCTGGTGCTGGTCCTCGTGGTTCGTCCGCAGGGCCTCATCGGACGACTCCGGTGAGCGGCTTCAGCAGCCTCCCCGATCGCAGCGGGCGGCGCTGGCGGCGAATCTTCCTGGTGTTCGGCGCGGTGGTCCTGCTCTACGCGCTGGTCGCCCCCCTCACCTCGCTCGACGCCGCACAGAGCGCAGGCCTGCCCCTGCTGGCCGACAAACTGTGGTTCAGGATCGCCACCATCATCGCGATGTTCGTGGTCATGGCCTCCGCCTGGAACATCATCGGCGGGCTCACGGGTTACGCGGCCTTCGGAAATGTCGCTTTCTTCGGCATCGGCGCCTACACCTGCGGGATGTTGGTGGCTCGGGCGCATTTGCCCCTCTTCCTCGCGCTTCCCGCGGCGCCGGCGGCCGCGGCGGTCTTCGCCGTGCTCATCGGCGTGCCGCTGCTCCGCCTCCGCGGTCATTACTTCGCCGTCGCGAGCCTTGGCGTCAGCGTTGCCGTGGGCGAGGTGATCCAGAACCTGGAGGTCGGCTCCAAGCCCGTCTTCGGCGGGGCCACCGGACTCTTCCTGCCCATCTTCCGCTCCGACTACCGAGACCTACTCTTCTTCTACCTGATGGTCGCGGCCGGCGCGCTTACCGTCGGCATCACCTGGTGGGTGCTTCGAAGCCGGTTCGGATACGGGCTGATCGCGATCCGGGAGAACGAGGAGGCGGCGTCCGTGATGGGAGTCAACACGACCGCCTACAAGGTGGCCGCCTTCGCCCTCGCGGCGGCGCTGACCGGGCTGGCAGGCGGCATCTTCGCCCAGTGGAACGTGTTCATCAACCAGGAGAACGTGTTTCCCATCGAATACAACATCCAGATGATCCTGA
>DAIRGV010000028.1:0-27443 GCA_036794405.1 Candidatus Dormiibacterota bacterium | reverse complement strand
CCAGCAGCCGCTCGTACATCGACTGCTCGCGGTGGCAGGGATGGCCGGTCTCGGCGGCGACGTCGCCGATCGGGCAGTTGCAGTGCCGGATCGCCAGGGTGCCGTCGGCATTGTCGATGACCTCGGTCATGTGACCCGTCGCGCCGGCGAGCTCGCCCAGCCGCCTCACCTTCTGCTCCAGGCTGAGGCCGGCCAGCTCGGCGGCCAGGGCTGCCTCGGTCCGTGCCGCGCGTTCAGTGAAGAAGCGCTCAAGCTGGGCGGCACCCATGAACTTCACCAGCTCGCCGGCGAGCTCGCGGTGCGCGTGCGGGAAGTGCTCGGCTGCGGCGGCCGTCAGCCGGTAGACATGCTCGGGCCGGCCCGGTCCCGCATGCGACTCGTTGCCCTTCTCCACCAGCCCCTCACCGAGGAGCGCCTCAAGGTGCCGGAGGGCGCCCTGCTTGGAGACCTCGAGGTGAGCGGCGACGTCGGCGAGGGAGGCGTGGCCGCTTGCCTTCAGGAAGCTGAGGATCGTGTCCTTGCGCTTGTCCACGGACGGAATTCTACCCATTTAATCAACACGGTCGTTGATAAACGGCGCTTCAGTCACTTCTGAAAGTCCTGCGCGCAACTCCTGGCAACCCGGATCCGGGTGCGATCCCGGTCGGAAGGACAATGGGGAGTGATGGCCGAAGACTTCACGACCCTGGCCGAGGCCGAGATCGAGGCCCGGATCCAGGCGCTGCGGGAGCGGATGCGCCCACTCCAGCTCGATCTCGACCGGCTCCGCACGGAGCGCGACGTCCTCGCGACCGAGCTCCGACGGCGCGAGCGGCTGGCGTCGATGAACGCGCGCCGGGACTTGAAGCAGGCGATGCGGTCGGGCGAGCTGGCGACCATGGCCGACCTCGTCGCGGGCTCCCCGGGAGGCTCGCTGGAGGATTTCGTGTACAACCTGAAGACGGGTGGCGAGGTTCGGCTCGGCTTTCCCGGGGCCCGCTCCCAGACGATCGCCTTCACCGACGGCCGCCAGGTGGCCCAGGCCGCGGACCTCGTCGAGAGCGCCCGCTACTACGCGGCCGGCTGGGAGCTGGGAGCGCCCGGCAAGCCGGGTGTCAGGGTCCATTTCCCGGGCACCAGGACCGAGCGGCTGGTGGCCGCCGAGGAGGTTTTCGCCCGCCCGCGGGCTTGACTCGGCGCGCCCGCGGCGGACAGGATGGGCGCTTCCAATGCCCACGCTCCCCGGTCTCGCCCCGCTCGCCGCCGTACTGGCTGCCCTGCTCCTCGGGCTCGCCGGCTGCTCAGGCGCCGCCGGCACAGCGCCGGTGCGCTCGCCCGACCAGCTCGCCCGGGACGCTTTTGCCGACCTCGACCGCCAGACGAGCTACCACCTGACGGGGAGCATCATGGCCGGCGGCGGGCCGGTCAACGTCGACCTGACGGTGGTCGGAACCGAGTCCGTCTCGGGCCATGTCGAGGACGCCGGGGGACCGATCTGGTTCACCGTCACCGGCGGCAAGAGCTACTTTCAGGGCGACTGGCCCGGTCTGCCGGCGGGGCTGCGCAAATTCCTCCACGCCCGGTGGCTGACCGACTCCGATCGCTCGGCGCCGGACCCCCTGACCGCCGATCCGGGACCGCTGGTCAAAAAGCTGTGGACGAAGGCCGACCTGGAGGACGCGTTCCGGCGTGGCTTCAGCGGCCTCCAGCAGGCTCGGGCGAGGCTCGGAGGGCGCACTCTGGTCGAGCTTTTCAACGACCAGGAGCGGATCTACCTGACGAGCACCTCGAAGCCGCGCCTGGTCGAGATCGACCGGCCCGCGCGGTCGGCCGGCCAGGACGGCTTCACCCAGGTCGCGATCGACTTCAGCGACTTCGGCGCCACCTCCCGAATCGACCCGCCGCCGGACGCGGTGGACGTCGCCGACCCGAGCCAGCTCCCCGCGCAATTCGAGGAGCAGCCCGCCACGCTCGCCTTTGTCGCCTGCGACTACGACTCCTGCGGCGCCCGGGTCACGCTGGTGAACAAAGCTGGCAAGATCGCCCCCGACCCCGCCCCGCTCGCCACCTTCACCTTCAAGCGGGAGGACGGGTCGACCATCGACGCCTGCACGGCGCCGGTGCCGCTGGTCGACCACGGCACTACCGTCGACGTCTCCTGCCGCGTCAGCGGGCCGGGCTGGCGCTCCTTCGCCACCGCCGGCGGCCACTACGGCGGATCGTTCAGCCTCAGTAACCCTCTCTACGACTGAACCGATAATTCGGCTGGTGAACTTCCGCCGGCCCGACGAGGCGACCGGCGGCTCGGCTGCCGCCCCGCGGTCGATCGGCACCCGTGCCGTCGGCAACGCCGCCATGCTCCTGGTCGCCCGGGTCGCCTCCCGTGCGATCGCGCTGGTCACCGTCTTCGCGACCGCCAACGAGCTCCTGCCGGCCCGCAACGGCGAGTTCCAGGCCACGGTCACCTACATCGCGCTGATCTCGATCATGGTCGACCTGGGCTTCAACACCCTCTACACGCGGGAGGGCGCCCGGGACCCGGAACAGATCCCCCATTACCTGCGGAGCGTGCTCAGCACCCGCGCCGTGTTCGCGGTCCCGGCCCTCGCCGTGCTGGCGGTGACGATGTGGCTCTCCGGCTTCCAGTCGCTGCTGGTCCCGGCCTTCGTGGTGATGCTGCTGAGCGCCTACTCGAACGTGCTGCGGAGCACGTTCTATGCGCTCGGCACCCTGAGCTTCGAGGCCTACGCGATCCTCGCCGAGTCGCTGGTCCTCCTCGGCGGCACGCTCTTCGGCGTCCTCACCCACCGTGGGATCGACTTCTTCCTCTGGTCCTACGCCGCCAGCTATGGATTCAGCTGCGGGTACTTCGTGGCCGTGCTGACAGCGCGCCGGATGGTCACCTGGCGGTGGGAGTTCGACCTCTCCTTCCTTCGCGCGTGGCTCCCCAGGAGCCTTCCCTTCGCGCTCGCCTTCGTCATCACCACCCTCTATTTCAAGATCGATCAGCCCATCCTGCTCCACTTCCGGGGCCTGACCGAGGTCGGCTGGTACACGTTCGCCTACAAGCCGGTCGAGGCCCTGCTCTTCGTGCCGATCACGCTCCTCAACGTTGCCTTTCCGGTCCTGGCCGTGTACCACAGCGAGTCGCGCGCCCGGCTGCTCGCTGCGACGACCCGCTTCTACCGGGTGCTGCTCGGCCTTGGCTGGCCGCTCAGCGTCGGCACGGTGATGCTCGCCCCGGGGATCAACGGCCTCTTCGACCGGAGCGCCCAGCACCAGTTCGGGCCCGCGGCCGGCGCGCTGCAGATCCTCGGCGCCGGCATCTTCCTGATGTTCACGACCAACGCCTTCATCGCGGCCCTCAACGCGATGAACCGCCAGGTGCTCTTCAGCGGGGCGGCCGCGGTCAGCCTCGTCGTCAACGTGGCTCTCAACATCTTCCTGATCCCGGCCTATGGCTTTCGCGGGGCCGCCTGGGCGACCAACCTCACCGAGCTGGCGCTGCTGCTGACCGGGTGGCTGATGGTCCGCCGAGTCCTCGGCTCGGTGCCGATCGCGCGGGTGAGCTGGCGGATCCTGCTCGCCGGGCTCCTGATGGGTGGCGCGCTCTTCTTCTTCTTCCGCGACGCCCACGGGTGGTTGGTGCTGCTTGCGATACTGGCCGGGATGGTGGTCTACGGGGGTGGTCTGCTGCTCTTCCGGGCGATTGAGCCCGAGGAGCTGGCACTCGCCCGCCGCGCCATCCTCCGCCGGGACTGAGTCCGGTGTGTGGCATCGCGGGCTTTTGGGGCCCGCCCGACGCGGAGCTGCTGCGGGCGATGAACGCCTGCATCCGGCACCGCGGGCCCGACGACGAGGGCTTCCTCGCCCATCCCAGCGCCTCCCTCGGGATGCGCCGGCTGGCCATCATCGACATCGAGACCGGCCAGCAGCCGATCGGCAACGAGGACGGCCGGGTCCAGTGCGTCTACAACGGCGAGATCTACAACTACCGCGAGCTCCGGCAGGAGCTGGAGGCCGCCGGCCACCGGTTCCGGACCCGGTCCGATACGGAGGTGATCGTCCACGGCTACGAGGAGTGGGGGGCCGGCTGCTTCGCGCGCTTCAACGGGATGTGGGGGGTCGCCCTGCTTGACGACCGAGACGGCTCCTCCCGCCTCATTCTCGCGCGCGATCACTTCGGCATCAAGCCGCTCTACTACGCCCGGGCCGGCGATCGGCTGCTCTGGGCGAGCGAGATCAAGAGCCTGCTCCAGGACCGCTCGCTCTCCGTCGCGCCGAGCGGCCAGCGGATCCACGACTACCTCTCCGCCGGCTTCCACGACCATGTCCCCGACTCCTTCTTCGAGGGCGTCCGCCAGCTGCCGGCGGCCAGCTACGCGGTCGTCGATGCCGACGGCATGAGCGAGCAGGCCTACTGGACGCCCGAGCTGAGGGAGGACGGCAGTGCCGACCCGGAGGAGTTCCGCGCCCTCTTCGAGAAGTCGGTCGAGCGGCGGCTGGTGGCCGAGGTCCCAGTCGGGACCTGCCTCAGCGGCGGGCTCGACTCCTCCACCATCGTCTGCTTCATGTCGGATCTGCTCCAAAAGCACGTCCCCGACGCGGTGTCGATGGGCGACCACCTGAAGACCTTCAGCGCCGTCTTCGACGGGGACCCGATCGACGAGCGCCGCTACATCGATGTCGTCCTCGCGGCGACCGGCGCCGAGAGCCACCTGATCCACCCCCGGGCGGACGAGTTCGTGGAGGAGATCGGCCAGGTGGTCTGGCACCAGGAGGAGCCGATGGTCTCGACCGGGCCCTATGCGCAGTGGTGCGTCATGCGCAAGGCCCACGAGGAGGTGACGGTGCTGCTCGACGGCCAGGGCGGTGACGAGCTGCTCGCCGGCTACGTGCCCTACCAGTTCGTCTACCTTCGCCAGCTCCTGAGACAGCGCGACTACGGCCGCTTCCTGGGTGAAGCGTGGGCGGCGCGCGACGTGCTCTGGCCGCTGCTCCGGCGCCGGCTGGGGGAGCGCGGCAAGCGGTTTCCCGTTGCGCGCCTGGTCCGGCCCGAGTTCCGCGCGACGGTCGAGCCGGCGAGGGACTCGCGCGTCCGCGACGACCTCAAGCGCCGGCTCCTGCAGGACCTCACCACCTACAGCCTTCCCTCGCTGCTGCGCTACGAGGATCGCAACTCGATGGCCTTCTCGATCGAGTCCCGGGTGCCCTACCTCGACCAGGAGCTGGTCGAGTGGATCCTCCGGCTTCCCTCGCGCGCGATCATCGATCACGGCTGGAGCCGTGACATCCTCCGTCGCGGTCTCAAGGGGACGCTACCGGACGAGATCCGGCTCCGCCGCTGGAAGGTCGGCTTCACAACCCCCGAGTTCCGCTGGTTGCGCGCCGAACGGGCGTGGCTGCAGGGACTGCTCCGCTCGCCGCTCTTCTGTTCCCGGCCCTATTGGGACGCCCTGGCCGTGGCCGAAGCCTTCGACGCCATCTGCGAGGACCGGCTGGAGGAGCATCCCTTCATCTGGCGCACCATCAACCTCGAGGTCTGGCTGCGCACCTTCTTCGGACCCGCCGGCGGCGCGGTCACCGGCCGCCGGCCGGAGGCGGACCTCGCCCGCCTCGGCGACGACGCCGCCGTCGCACTGCTCGGCACCCCGGCGGCCCGGACGGCGCTCAAAGAATTCCGGCCCAACCCCGGTCACCACCTCTTTCAGCAGGTGCCGGGCGGCGCCGTCTACGCGCGCGCTCCGCTTCGCTCCCGCAAGGTCGGGCCGGGCGATGACATGGTGGCCGTCCTCGGCGAGGCGCTCGGGCGCGCCCGAGTCGAGGCCGGGGACATCCTGGCGCTGAGCGAGAAGGCGGTCGCCGTCAGCCAGGGCCGCTCGTTGCCGGTCACCGAGATCCGGCCCGGCCGCGCGGCCCGCCTGCTCTCTCGCTTCGTCCGCCGGAGCCCGGTCGGGATCGGGATCGCGATGCCGGAGACGATGCAGCTGGCAATCGAGGAGGTCGGGCTGGCCCGCATCCTGCTCGCCGCCGCCGCCTCGGTCGCGACCCGGCCCTTCGGGCGGCGAGGCACCTTCTACCGGGTGGCAGGCTCCCGGGTCGCCGCCATCGACGGGCCGACGCCGTACACCATCCCGCCCTCGAACACGCACGCCAAGCGGGCGCCGGCGGAGCCCGAGCGGCTCTCGCGCCAGCTCGCGGCCCGCTTCGGCTGCCAGGTGGCGATCGTGGACGCGAACGACATCGGGGTCGTCGTCCTCGGCGCCAGCGACGGGGTCGACCACCGCCTCGTCAGAAACCTTTTCCGCGACAACCCGTTGGGACAGAAGAGTGAACAAACGCCGTTCGCCCTTCTTCGGCGCGTGGGTGTGGCCAAAACGCCCGAGCAGCCGACCTAGAATCTCGCGGAGTCTCCTTGGCTAAGCGCCTACAGCAGCTTAAAACGTCGCGCGGGCACCGGACCCGCGCCCGGATCCACGCCTTCTGGGCGCCGCTCGAGCAGCGGGCCCGCCGGAACGGCCGGCTGCGCTTCCTCGGGGTCCTGCTGGCGTTCGTGCTGGTGGCGGCCGGAGCCGGCGACGTCTACGCCGAGCAGTACCTGTCGACCCTGCCCTCGGTGAAGGGACTCGACGCAGCGACCCTCAGCGGGGACACCTTCATCTACGACCGCGGCGGCACCCAGCTCGCCGACGTCGGCAACAACGGCAACCACCGCCAGTTCCTGACCTTGAAGCAGATCGCCCCCAACCTGGTCAAGGGCACCATCGACGTCGAGGACAAGAACTTTTACCGCAACCCCGGCTTCGACGTCACCGGCATCGTGCGTGCCGCCTACGACAACCTGCGCCACCGGCAGGTCGTCGGTGGCGGCTCGACGATCACCCAGCAGCTGGCCAAGCAGCTCCTCCTGACCCCCGAGCAGACCTACAGCCGGAAGGCGAAGGAGATCGTCCTCGCCTACGAGCTCTCCCAGAGCTACAGCAAGGACCAGATCCTCGAGCTCTACCTCAACAACAGCTATTACGGCGAGCAGTCCTACGGCGTGGAGGCGGCGGCCCATACCTACTTCCAGAAGAACGCCAAGGACCTCGATCTGGCCGAGGCCTCGATGCTGACCGGCATCCCCCAGGCGCCCACCGACTGGGACCCGATCACCCATCCCGACCTGGCGGCCGCCCGCCAGAGGCAGGTGCTGGACGCGATGGTGAACCAGGGCGACATCACGCCCAGCCAGGAGTCGGATGCGCTGGCCGAGAAGCTCGGCATCCACCGGCCGGTCAACACCTTCCTGGCGCCGCACTTCGTGAACTACGTCCAGACCGAGCTCCGCCGGCTCGGCTTCCTGCCCGGCCAGCAGCAGCTCTACGTCACCACCACCCTCGACTACGGCAAGCAGCAGCAGGCGGAGGCAGCAGTCCGGGACAACCTCAACAACCAGCGCTGGCGCGACCGGTCGGGCCAACTCCACTCGGCGATGGTCGCCCTCGATCCGAAGACGGCCGACATCATCGCCATGGTCGGCAGCGACGACTACAACAGCGAGGCCGGGCAGATCGATTACATCTCGGTGGCCTCCCGCAACACCGGTTCGTCGATGAAGGTCTTCACCTACTCGGCGGCGCTCAACACCCGCAAGGTGACGACCGAGTCGCTGATCGTCGACGGGCCCAACCCGCTCCGCATCCCCCAGCCCGCCGCCCCCGACTACGTGGTCTACAACTACACCCACGGCACCTACGGGACGCTGCCGCTGCGCGAGGCCTGGGACAACTCGCTCAACATCCCGGCGGTCAAGACCGAGCTGGTGATCGGGGTGCCGACGGTGGTCCAGTTCATGCGCAGCGTGGGCCTCAACCCGGAGGCGCCCGTCAACGGGGCGATGGACTCCAACGCGCCCCTGGCGAGCTACGGCCTCGCTCTCACGCTGGGCGGCTTTCCGGTCAAGGTGCTGGACGAGGCCCATGGCCTGGCGACGATCGCGAACCTGGGCGTCTACCACGACCTGGCGTCGGTCCTCGCCGTCCGCGACGCCCACGGCCGGCTGCTCTACCAGGCCAACCCCGACGCCAGCCGGCGGCAGGCGGTCGACCCCGGTGTCTGCTTCATCGCCGCACAGGTTCTCTCGGACAACTTCAACCGCCGCCAGCTGTTCGGCCTCAACTCGCAGCTTCACTGGCCGGACCGGACGGTGGCCGCCAAGACCGGCACCTCGGACGACTTCAAGGACGACGTCAGCCTCGCCTTCACCCCCGACTTGGCGACTGTCTTCTGGATCGGCGACACCCTCGACAACAACCACGTGATGGTGGCGGGCTCGGCGGCCGAGCAGACCATCCTGCCGGCGCTCCACCGGTTCGTCAACGACGCCCTGGCAGGCGTGCCCGGAGATCGCTGGTTCACCCAGCCGAGCGACGTGGTCCGCGGCGACCCGGCCACCCAGCCACATGCCTGGTTCCTGGCCGATCAGCGCAGCGTTTCCAAGCTGCCGGGTGACCTGCCCAGTCCGTCGCCCTCGCCGCTCGCGAGCGCGGTCCCGCCGGATCCCAACGTGGGGCCGTCCCAGGAGCCGACCCCGACTCCGATCCCGATCCCGATCCCGAGCATCACGCTGAAGCCGAAGCCTTAGCCGAACGGCGACGGCGGGCCGATGGCGTCGATCCCTAGAATCGCCCCGTGGCCCCAGTCGAAACCAGCCCGCTTGCCGTCTCTCGCGAGACGCTCCCCGGAAGCCAGGTCGCGCTCACGATCGAGGTCTCGGCCGATGAGGTCGAGGCCGCCTTCGAGCGGGTGATCCGCAGGCTCTCCCAGAAGGTCAAGATCCAGGGTTTTCGCCCCGGCAAGGCCCCGCGCGCGGTGGTCGAGGCCCGGCTCGGGCTCCCCGCGATCCGGGAGGAGGTCATCGAGGCGCTGGTGCCGGAGGTCGTCAGCCGCGCCCTCGCCGAGAGCGGTCTCGAACCGATCGACCGGCCGCAGGTCGACCTGATCGAGTTCGAGCGCGGCAAGCCGGGCCGCTTCATGGCCACCGTCAGCGTGATGCCGGAGGTCCTGCTGGCCGACCTGGCGCAGGTTCGGCTGGAGAAGTCCCGGACGGAGGTCACCGACGAGATGGTCGACCACCGGGTGGGCGAGCTGCTGGAGACCCAGGCCTCGCTGGAGCCGGTCGAGCGGCCGGTCCAGGAGGGCGACGTGATCGTCGCCGACCTCGACGTCAGCGCCGATGGGGTGGCGGTTCCCTCTGCCGCCCGCAAGGCGATGGAGGTCGAGGTCAAGGACGGCGTGCTGATCCCCGAGCTGACGGCGGCGGTGATCGGCAAGAGCGCCGACGAGGTGGCCGAGGCCGAGGTCCAGATGCCCGCTGACACCGCCGACGCCGAGCTCGCGAACAAGCTCGCCACGCTCCGGCTGACGGTGCGCGGCGTCAAGCAGAAGAACGTGCCGCCGCTCAACGATCGAGTGGCCGAGACGATCTCCAACGGCGAGCAGAAGACCGCCCTGGAGCTGAAGATCGCGGTCCGGCGCGATCTCGAGGAGCAGGCGCGGCGCCTCGACGACCTCAGCCATGAGCAGCAGGTGCTGAAGGCGGTTGTCGAGTCCTCCACGGTCGAGATTCCCGCCACGCTGGTCGACCACGAGGTGGCTCACCAGCTGGAGGACCTGGAGCAGCGCATCCAGCGCCAGGGACTCCGGCTCGACCGCTACTTCGCCTACTCCGGCACGACGGCCCAGGAGTGGGCCGCCAAGGCCCGGCCCGACGCCGAGTCGCGGCTCAAGGTCGACCTCGTGCTCGAGGCGGCAACTCGGAAGCTGGGCCTGAACCCAACCACCGAAGAGGTCTACGCCTACCTACTGAGCGAGGCGGCGAAGGACGACGAGCTCAAGGGGGAGGTCGACAAGCTGACCCAGAACAAGACGGCCGTCGAGTATTTCCGGCACCGGCTGACCCGACTCAAGACGCTGGCGGAGCTGGTGCGGATCGCCTCTGGTGGGAAGCCGGAGAACGAGGGGGCATAATGGCCGAAATGGACCGTCTGTCGAATTACCTGGTTCCGATGGTCGTGGAGACCACCAACCGGGGAGAGCGCGCCTTCGACATCTACTCCCGGTTGCTGAAGGACCGGATCGTGTTCATCGGCACGCCGATTGACGACGGGATCGCCAACCTCGTCATCGCCCAGCTCCTCTACCTGCAGTCGGAGGACCCGGAAAAGGACATCAGCGTCTACATCAACAGCCCGGGCGGGGTGGTCTCGGCGGGCCTCGCCATCTACGACACCATGCAGTACGTTCGGCCCAAGGTTTCGACGCTCTGCATCGGGATGGCCTATTCGATGGGCGCCGTCCTGCTCTGCGGCGGGGCGCCGGGGATGCGCTTCGCGCTGCCCCACGCCAACGTTCTCCTCCACCAGCCCCTCGGGGGCACCCAGGGCCAGGCCTCGGACATCCAGATTCACGCCCGCGAGATCCTCCGGACCCGCGAGCTGCTGAACCAGATCATCGCCAATCACGCCGGCCAGCCGCTGGAGAAGGTCCAGCTCGACACCGAGCGCGACTTCTTCATGACGCCGGAGCAGGCCAAGGCCTACGGCATCATCGACGACATCATCCAGGCCCCGATCAAGTCCGTCCAGCCGGGGGCCAGGGAGAAGGCGTCTTGATCTTTCGCCGGCGCGAGGGCAGGGGCGAGGTCCGGCACAAGCCGAAGTGCTCCTTCTGCGGCAAGGCGCAGGGCGCCACGGGAGAGCTCGAAGCTCGCGGCCGGGTCCGCCTCGTCGGTGGTCCCGGGGTTTACATCTGCAGCGACTGCATCAGCCTTGCCAATGAGATACTGCGCGGCGATAATTCGCCGGCGCCCGCCTAGAACCCATGAACGAACGCGAAGACCGTCGCCGCTACACCCGGTGCTCCTTTTGTGGAAAGGGGCAGGACCAGGTTCGCAAGCTCGTTGCCGGACCCGGTGTCTATATCTGTGACCAGTGCATCGACCTCTGCCAGGAAGTCCTCGAGGAGGACAGCCGCACCGCCACCTCCAAGAAGACGAAAACCGGCTTCATTCCCAACCCGAAGACGATCTGCGCCGCGCTCGACCAGTACGTCGTCGGCCAGGACCACGCCAAGCGCGTGCTCTCGGTCGCCGTTTACAACCACTACAAGCGGATCCAGGCCTCCAAGATGGTCGGCGACGTCGAGCTCCAGAAGTCGAACGTCATGCTGGTCGGCCCGACCGGCTGCGGCAAGACATACCTGGCCCAGACGCTGGCGAAGATCCTCGACGTGCCCTTCGCGATCGCCGACGCCACCTCTCTCACCGAGGCGGGTTACGTTGGCGAGGACGTCGAGAACATCCTCCTGCGGCTCATCCAGGCTGCCGACTTCGACATCAGCCGCGCCGAGCGCGGGATCATCTACATCGACGAGATCGACAAGATCGCCCGTAAGTCGGACAACCCGTCGATCACCCGCGATGTCTCCGGCGAGGGTGTCCAGCAGGCGCTGCTGAAGATCCTCGAGGGAACGGTGGCCAACGTGCCGCCCCAGGGTGGCCGGAAGCATCCCCACCAGGACTTCATCCAGATCAACACGACCAACATCCTGTTCGTCGTCGGCGGCGCCTTCGACGGCCTCGAGCGGATCATCGAGCACCGGATCGGCCATAAGCGGATCGGCTTCGGCGCCGCCTCGCCGGAAAGCAAGTTGGCGGCCGAGAAGGACATCTCCGAGAAGCTGAAGTTCCTCCAGCCCCAGGACCTCCTCAAATTCGGCTTCATCCCCGAGTTCGTCGGCCGGCTGCCGATCGTGGTGACGCTCCACCACCTCGATGAGGAGGACATCGTCCGGATCCTGACCGAACCCAAGAACGCGCTCGTGAAGCAGTACCAGAAATTCTTCGCGCTGGACAACGTGGAGCTTGTCTTCGAAGGCCATTCACTGGAGGCGATCGCCCACAAGGCGATGGCCCGCGGAACCGGTGCGCGCGCCCTCAAGTCGATCATCGAGGAGGTGCTCCTCAACTCGATGTTCGAGGTGCCCTCGCGGCCCGACATCAAGCGCTGCATCATCACCGAGGAGTCGATCACCGAGGGCTCGGAGCCTGAGTTCGAGCTCTCCGACGAGAGGGACGGTCCCCAGCTCGTGGCCGGAGAAACGGCCTAGCTGGCGGTGGCGTCCGCCTCGTCGATCTCGACCGGCCGGTCGGTTCCCCGCCTCAGCACCGTGCGCCGGTTCTCGGGCAGCCGCTCCTGGTAGAGCTTGTAGATCGCGAGCACGCGCCGGCGAAGGACCGGCACCTTCTGGGCGGCCGGGTCTTTCACGCCCAGCTCGGAGAGCCGGAAGAGGATCGGGAGCGGCGGCATCTCGTCGTCTCGCAGGCCGTCGAGGGCCGTCATCAGGTCCTGGAGCCGCCGCAGACGGGAACGGCGATCTTCGTCCTCCATCTCCATGGCGCGGCCAAATGTTACGGCACCCCACCTCGATGCGCGAGAGGTAACCGGGTTCACCGTTCTTAACAATCATTGGTCGGTCGTTAACGAGTAAAAGGTCCCGAACGCCGCTTAGCGTTGCGTTTGGCCCCGACGTGGCGGCCCAATGTCAGCAGGTCGTAGGGAGAAAGTTAGAAAGCGTGAGGGGAAGTTGGAGCGCCGCCCTGCGGGTTGGCGCGGAATCGGCCGGCAAGGGCGGCGTGCGGCCCTTGGAGGACTACCGGCACTGATGGACGCTGCCCGCGCCCTTAACCCTGCGCCGGCCCGGCTCCTGGCCGCCGTTTCGGCCTGTCTCCTCGCTGCGATCTCAGCCTCCACTTTCGTGGCCGCTCCGGCTGCCCAGCCCCGCTCGCCGGGCATGTCGGCGGTCATCGTCAGGGCTGAAGCCCCGGCGGTGGCCGGTCTTGAGCACTCGGTCGTTCGGGTTGGCGGCTCGGGTATCCGCGAACTCAGGATCATCAACGGGTTCTCGGCCCGGGTGCCGGCGGCGCGTTTGGCCGCCGTTCGCGCGCTGCCGGGCGTCATCTCCATCACCGAGAACGCTCCTCTCAGCTTCCACTCCGACTACAACCCCACCAGCGATCCCTACTCGATGGCCAGCACGGCCGCCGACCTGGGTGCCGCGTCGGCCTGGTCGCAGGGCATCACCGGGGCAGGCATCGACGTCGCGGTGGTCGACTCCGGCGTCGCGCCGGTCCCGGGCCTGCTCGGCGACGGCAAGCTCGTCAACGGCCCGGACCTCTCCTTCGACTCGCCGAACCCCTCGCTGCAGCACCTCGACGCCTTCGGCCACGGGACCTTCATGGCCGGCCTGATCGCGGGCAGGGACTCCGGGGCCGACGTCACCCAACCCGGCACCTCCTACCTCGGCATCGCTCCCGACGCCCGGATCGTCAACGTCAAGGTCGGGTCCGCCACCGGGACGGTGGACGTGTCCCAGGTCATCGCGGGGATCGACTGGGTGGTCCAGCACCGCCACGACAACGGCCTCAACATCCGGGTCCTCAACCTCTCGCTCGGATCCGACAGCGGGCAGAGCTCCCAGGTGGATCCGCTCGCCTACGCGGCCGAGGTCGCCTGGCGCTCGGGGATCGTGGTGGTGGCCGCCGCGGGCAACGACGGCGCCGGGTCCGGCCACCTCGACGATCCCGCTTCGGACCCCTTCGTGATCGCCGTCGGTGCCGCCGCCACGAATGGCGGCAACTCCCTCACCGACACCTTCGTCGCCGCTTTCTCCAGCGTCGGCGACGGCGTCCGCAACCCGGACCTGGTGGCGCCCGGCATCCACCTCCAGGGCCTTCGGGTCCCCGGTTCCTACATCGATCAGAAGTTCCCCGGCGCCGCCTTCGGCGACCGCTTCTTCCGGGGCAGTGGGACCTCCGAGGCGACAGCCCTGACCAGCGGCGCTGCAGCGCTGATCCTGCAGAAGCGGCCCTGGCTGAGGCCAGGCCAGGTGAAGGCAATCCTCACCGGGACGGCCTCCCCGCTGCCGAACATCGACGTCCGTGCCCAGGGTGCCGGACTTCTCCGCGCTGCGGCGGGCGTCGACGCCGGCCTCCGGGTCCCGCACGGCTGGCAGGGCTTCTTGCCTTCAGTCGGGTCCGGCTCCCTCGAGGGGTCCCGCGGAACCAAGCACATCTCCCTCGGCGGTGAGACTCTCTCGGGCGAGCAGGACATCTTCGGGCATGCGTTTTCCGCCGGCCAGCCGGACCGGCAGGAGGAGGACGGGCAGGGTGGCGCCGGCGGCAGCTGGGACGGCACCACCTGGTCGGGGACAACGTGGTCGGGCACGACATGGTCGGGCACCACCTGGTCGGGTACGACGTGGTCCGGCACGACGTGGTCGGGGACCACCTGGTCGGGGACCACCTGGTCAGGGACCACCTGGTCAGGGACCACCTGGAGCGCTGACTTCTGGTCGGCCGACAGCTGGAGTTGAGGAAGCCGGTGGTTCTGATCCTCCCCGACTACCGGCACTGAGAGCCCGCTCCCGGTCATGAGCACCGTCTCGCGGCGAGTCTGGATGCTCAACGTGGCCCTGGTGGCCGCGGCCGGTGCCCTCGTCATCGGGATCGTCGTCCGGCTGCCGGTGTTCGTCACCAATCTCCAGGTGCCGTGGTGGGCCCTGGCGGGGCTCTTCTTCGTCAGCGAGATCGCGGTCGTCCACGTCCAGTTCCGGCGGGAGGCGAACACCTTCTCCCTCAACGAGCTGCCGCTGGTGGCCGCCCTCTACTTCACCTCCCCGCTGGGGATGGTCGGTGCGCAGGCGCTGGGAGCGGCGGTGGCGCTCGTCTTCCATCGCCGGCAACCGCCGTTGAAGCTCGTCTTCAACGTCGGCAAGTTGAGCCTTGAGGCTGCGGTAGCCGTTGTCCTCTTCCACTGGGGAGTAGGCGGCCATCCGCTGCAGGGCATCTACGGGTGGCTCGCCGCCCTCGCCGCGATCGCCGTCGTCGACACGCTCGGCTGCCTCGTGGTGCAGACGGTGATCTCGCTCACCGAAGGTCGCCCGGGCACCGACAGGGTCCTGCGGGCCGTCGCGCTCTCGGTGGCCAGCGGACTCACCTCGGGCAGCATCGGCCTCCTCGGGGTCACGGTGATCGACAGTGACCGTGCCGGCGTCTGGCTTCTCCTGATCCCGGCCACGGTGCTCTTCCTCGCCTACCGCGCGTACATCGCCGAGCAGGGCCGGCAGGAGATGGTCGAGCTTCTCTACGAGGCCAACGGCATCCTCCAGCGCGCCGGCAGCCTGGAGACGGCCGTCATGCAGCTCCTGGAGCACGTCCGGACGATGTTCCGCTCCGACGTGGCGGAGATCATCCTGCTCGCCCCGGGCCTCGCGGAGCGCGCCGTCAGCAGCCGCGTCGGACCCGGCGACGCGTCGCTGACGCTGCAGGACGGGCCCGTCGACCCGATGCAGCAGGCCCTCGCGGTGCTGCCCCCCGAGACGCGCGGCACGATGCTCTTCGAGGCGCGTTCGGACGCCGAGCTGCCGGAGCGGCTGAGCCGGATGGGGGTCCGGGACGCGATGGTCACCCAGCTCGTCGGCGAGCATCGCGTGATCGGGACGATCATGGTCGCGAACCGGCTCGGAGACGTCCTCTCCTTCAACGAGAAGGATCGGCGGCTGTTCGAGACCCTCTCCGCGCAGATCAGCTTCTCGCTCGAGAATGGGCGCCTCGAGCAGACCCTCGCCGGCATGCGCACCGAGCACGCCCAGCTCGCCCACCAGGCCCTGCACGACCCCCTCACCAAGCTCGCCAACCGGGTTCTCTTCAACGACCGGGTCCGCCACGCCCTCGGCCGCCGGCCGGAACCAGGGCAGTCGATCGCGGTGATGTACGTCGACCTCGACGACTTCAAGACCGTCAACGACAGCCTCGGCCACGCCGCCGGCGATGCGCTGCTGATCCAGGTCGCCGAACGGATGGGCGTCTCGGTGAGGCCGGAGGACACCGTCGCCCGGCTGGGCGGCGACGAGTTCGCGGTGCTGATGGACGACATCTCCGCCGACGCCGAGGTGACCGCGGTGGCGAAGCGGATCCTCGACTCGCTCAACACACCCTTCGACATTGCCGGCCAGCTCGTCTGGGCCCACGCGACGATCGGCATCGCCGAGGCCATCCCGGGCGAGATCGCGGTGCCCGAGCTTCTCCGCCGGGCCGACCTCGCCATGTACACGGCCAAGGGCGAGGGCAAGAGCCGTTACGCCGTCTACGGCGAGCGGATGCGCATGAGCATCGTCAAGCCGCCCGCCCGTCCCGCCGCCGGGGCGTCCTGACAGCGATGGGGAGGGGTCAGGAACCGGGGCGCCGTCCGGCGGCCGGGGAGGTTGTCTTCTGGGCCCGCCTGGCCGTCGGCGCCGGCGTCGTGGCCTGGGTGGCGGCACCGCTCGATTACGGCCAGCTGCGCCTTTCCGCGGGCTGGCTGGCCCCCCTCTTCTTCATGGCCTGCAAGCTTTCGGCGGACCTCTTCCCGATCAAGCTCCGCGACCTCGAGTTCACCGTCGGCGGAGCCGTCCTGGTCGCCGCCGCGATCATCTTCCCCGAGCCGGTGCCGGTGCTCATCGCCGTCATTCCGAGCGTCGCGGCGGACCTCCTGCGGCGCAAGTCGTGGGATCGGACCGCGGTCAACGCGGCCTCCGACGCGACGACTGTCTTTGTCGCCCACTTCGTCTACCAGTCGCTCAATTCGCACGCGATCGCGCTCGACAGTTGGTCGGACGTCCTCTCGGTCGCCGCCGTCGTCGCCGCCTACTACTTCTTCAGCACCGCCCCGCCGGCGCTGATGGTCGCACTGATGAAGCGGCAGCCGGTCCTCCACGTGCTGCGGGGCAACGTCTACTCGGTCTACATGGACCTGGTCGGCCTGCTCCTCTTCGGCGTCCTCACCGCCTACATCTGGACCTACGCCTACCGGTTGACGGTGATCCTGGTCAGCCTCGGAGTCATCATCTACAAGGTTTTCGAGCTGGCGGGGCGTCTCAACGTCGAGACGGTCCAGGCGCTGCAGACCATCGTCGACGTCGTGGACGAGCGAGACCGCTACACCTACAACCACTCCCTCCTGGTCGCCGAGTACAGCCGGCTGGTCGCTGAGCGCCTGGTCAGCGAGCCGCAGAAGGTGGAGACGATCGTGCGGGCCGCCTACCTGCACGACATCGGCAAGATCGGCATCTCGGACGGGGAGCTCAACAAGCCGGGGCCGCTCTCCGAGGACGAGTACGAGCAGATGAAGAAGCACCCCGCGATCGGCGCCCGGATCCTCGCCAGCTACTCCCAGTTCCGGGAGGGTGCGGACATCGTCCTCGCCCACCAGGAACGGTACGACGGGAGTGGCTACCCGAACGGCCTCCGGGGGGACGAGATCCCGATCGGCGCCCGGATCATCTCCGTCGTCGACGCCTATGTGGCGATGACCACCAATCGACCCTACCGCCGGGCCCTCTCCACCGCCCAGGCGGTCGACGAGCTGCGGCAGGGCATCGGCACCCACTTCGACCCGGTGGTCTGCGCCGTCTTCCTCAAGCTGCTCTTCGAGCGGCACCTCGGCGACCGCGACCAGGTCGACGAGATGGAACGGCTCCGAGCCGTCCGCCGGCCGGAAGCCGTTGAGGTGCCGGCGGGCTAGCGGTTCAGAGCTCGCCGGTGCGGCGGCCCTCGCGGAGCCACGCGGCGAGGTCGATCTGGGTCCGCCGGCGAGGGGACTTGCGGCGCTCGATCGGCACCTTGATCAGGAAGTCCGCCTGCCGGTCGAGGACTCGCTCGATCAGCTGGGTGGTGGTCTCGGTCGGGGTCGGGTCGATCCCCGCCGCCCAGAGGCCCTCGAGGACCGGCCGCGGCGGCCGCGAGATATCGTTCTCGTTGCAGGTTTCCAGGGCCTCGAGGAGGTCGTCGAGCCGCCGAAGGCGCAGCCGGCGGTTGTCCTCTACGATCGGGGGGCCCTCGGGATCACTCATGGCGTGGGGGAGGTTACGACGCCGGGAGGCAAAACGGTAGAGCCAAGATGGAGCTGAACGGCCGGTCGGTCCTTCTGACGGGGGCTTCCAGTGGGCTCGGGCCTCACATCGCACGCCGTCTTCGGGCGGCGGGGGCTCGCCTGGTGCTCTCCGCGAGGAGCGCTGCCGCGCTCCAATCCCTCGCCGCGGAGCTCGGCGACGCCCGAGCGATCACGGCCGACCTGAGCCGGCGGGGTCAGGCCGAGCGGCTGGCCGACGCGGCCGGTCCGGTCGACGTGCTGGTGTCCAACGCCGGTATCCCCGCGAGCGGACGGCTCGACGACCTCGCGGTGGAGGAGATCGACCGAGCCCTCGAGGTGAACCTCCGGGCGGGGATCGTGCTGGCCCGCCTCCTGCTGCCCGGAATGCTCGCCCGGCGCTCGGGACAGCTCGTCTTCATGGCCTCCATGGCCGGCCACGTCGCGGGTGCCAGGACGTCCCTCTACAACGCGACCAAGTTCGGCCTCCGTGGCTTCGCTCTCGCCCTCCGGCTGGAGCTCGACGGCAGCGGCGTCGGCGTCTCGCTGGTCAGCCCGACCTACGTCTCCGAGGCGGGGATGTGGGCGGAGACGGGCCAGAAGGCAAGCCCCATCGCCGGCGAGGTCACCCCCGCCGAGGTGGCCGAGGCGGTCCTGAAGGCGATCGAGCGCAACCGGCGCGAGATCCAGGTGGCCCCGCCGACCTCCGTGGTGGGCGCGCGCCTCGGCAATCTTTTTCCAGGCCTGTTGGAGCGGGCTACCAGGGGGGCGGCAGAGCACCCCGAGGAGGCGGTGGACAAACAACGCCACAAACGCTGACCGCCCGGGCCGGGTCAGGACAGGGCTTCCAGGGCCCGATCCACGTCGGAGTCGTCGTTGAAGACGTGGAATGCGAAGCGGACCGCGTTGGCGCGGTGAGCCGCCACCACGCCGGCCGCGGCCAGGCGGGTCACAGTCTCCTTCGGGTTGGCCACCGCCACCGCCACCACCGGCGAGCGCTCTGCCTCGGCAAAAGCATCGGTTTCGATCGAGAGCTCGTCCAGGCCGGCACGAAAACGAGCCGCCAGTCGGAGATTGTGCAGCTCGATGGCCTCGATCCCGACCGCGGTCAGGAGCCCCAGGGCCTCGCGATCGGCGACGACGGAGATCCAGCTCGGCGAAGCGTCGAAGCGGGAGGCGGTGTCGGAGAGGTTCATCTCCACTCCGTAGAAGGACCCTAGCGGGCGTCGAGCGGCGTGGAGGCCGATCGACAGGGGGCGGAAGCGTCCCCGGGCGGCGGGGGAGAGGTACATGTAGCCGGCGCCGCGCGGTCCCATCAGCCACTTGTAGGAATCGGTGGCCAGCAGGTCGAACCCGTCGAGCGCGGGGTCCAGCCGGATCGCGCCCGCGCCCTGGCAGGCGTCGACGAAGAGCATCCCGCCCACCTGGTGGGCGAGATCGGCCAGCTGCCGGAGCGGCGCCCGCCAGCCGTTCGAGCTCTGGAAAGCGCTCACCGCGATGATGGCGGCACGGTCGCCGGCAGCGGCTTCGTAGTCGGCGACCTCGCAACGGCCGCCCCGCACCGGCACGATGGCGACGTCGACGCCACGCTCGCGCTGAAGGAGCCAGGGCCACAGGTTGCTCGCGAACTCCCGCTCGTTGACGACGACCCGGTCGCCGGGCTCCAGCTGCGCCGCGATGGTGCCGGCGGCCGTGCTCACGAACGGCTGCGCCGCGATGTCCTCGGGTGAGGTGTTCAGCAGCTGCGCGAAGAGCCGGCGGCAGTCCTCGCCGGCCGACTCCCAGACCTCGAAACGGGTCGTGCCACGGGACCAGGACTCGGCGAAGCCCCGGATCGCCGCGACGGTCGGCTCGGCTGCTGGACCATAGGTCGCGGTGTCGAGGTAGGCTGACTCGCGCCCGGCCGGCACCAGGGCGCGCAGCTCGGCCGGGGTCACCGCTGGAATGCTAGCGGTACAATTCGAGCGTCATGAGCCGACTGGTAGTACGCGGAGTATCCGTACCCCAGCCGGCTCGCGCCCGCTAAGCGGGTTTAAAGTCGGCGCTTCCTTCAGCCCCTTCCCCGAGGTAGCCGCGCGCCCCAGATGACCGAAGCGATGCCGACCGCCTACGACCCTAAGGCCATCGAGGCCGGCTGGTCCGCGCGCTGGGAGGAGGCGCGCCTCTTCGTCGCCGACGCGGCGAGCCGCAAGCCCAGGTACGTGATCGCCGTGCCGCCGCCGAACGTCACCGGTGTGCTTCACATGGGCCACGCGGTCAACGGCACCCTGCAGGACGTCTGGGCGCGCTACCGCCGGATGACCGGCTACGAGGTGCTCTGGTTGCCGGGCACCGACCACGCCGCGATCTCGACCCAGAACGTGATCGAGAAGCAGCTGGCGAAGGAGGGTACGACCAAGGAGGAGATCGGGCGCGACGCCTTCGACGAGATCGTCGAGGAGTGGTACCGCACCGTGGGGGCGACGATCATCACCCAGTTCCGGGTGCTGGGCGCGTCATTGGACATGACGCGGCAGCGCTTCACGATGGACCCCCGGTACGTCCGCGCCGTGCGCCAGGCGTTCGTCGGCTACTACGAGAAGGGCTGGATGTACCGCGGGCCGCGGATCGTCAACTGGTGCCCGCGCTGCCAGTCCGCCATCTCCGACCTGGAGGTGGACTGGCAGACGCATGAGGACACGCTCTATTACATCTCCTACCCGGTCGAGGGCGGCGAGGAGACGCTGACGATCGCCACCGTCCGGCCCGAGACGATGCTCGCCGACTCCGGCGTGGCGGTGCATCCCGAGGACGCCCGCTACCGGCACCTGGTCGGGCGTCAGGCGCTCCTGCCGCTGGTCGGCCGGCGGCTGCCGATAATCGCCGACGAGGCGGTCGAGAAGGAGTTCGGGACGGGGGCGCTCAAGGTCACGCCCGGGCATGACCCGCTCGACTACGAGATCGGCGAGCGCCATGGGCTGGAGCTGATCAACGGGATGAACCCGGACGGGACGATGAAGGTCCCTGACCTGCCTCGCTACGACGGCCTCGCCGCGGTCGACGCCCGCACCCGGGTGGTCGCCGACCTCGAGGCCGCGGGCAGGCTCGTGCGCACCGCGCCCTACACGCATGAGGTCGGGCATTGCGACCGCTGCGCAACCGTGCTCGAGCCGCTCGTCTCCGAGCAGTGGTTCCTGGACATGAAGGAGCTGGCGCGGATGTGCATCGAGGCAAGCGCGCGGGGCGAGGTGCGCTGGCACCCGGATCGCTACGAGCGGACCTACCTGGACTGGCTCCACGGGATCCGTGACTGGTGCGTCAGCCGCCAGCTCTGGCTCGGCCACCGCGTGCCCGTCTTCACCTGCGACAAGGGCCACCAGTTCGCCGCCGTCGACCGGCCGGGGGGTTGCCCGGAGTGCGGCTCCACCGAGCTGCGGGAGGAGACGGACGTTCTCGACACCTGGTTCTCCTCCGCGCTCTGGCCCTTCGCCACCCTCGGCTGGCCGGAGCAAACGGAAGACCTCGCCACCTTCTACCCGACCTCGCTCAACTGCACCAACCGGGACATCATCAACCTCTGGGTCACGCGAATGATCTTCTCCGGGCTCTTCTTCATGGACCGGGTGCCGTTCTCGGACGTGATCGTCCATGCCACCATCCAGGCGACCGACGGCCGCCGCATGAGCAAGTCCCTCGGGACCGGCGTCGATCCCCGTGCGGTGATCGACCGGTATGGCGCCGACGCCCTTCGCGCCTGGGGCGCCCTGGTCGGGATGGCGAGCCAGGACGCGCGCTTCGATGAAAGCCGGATCGAGGGCTACCGGCGGTTCTCGAACAAGCTCTGGAACGCGACCCGGCTGGTTCTCTCCTCGATCGCCAACGAGGCACCGCAGGGGCCCCCGGCGTCCGACGGCGATCTCCAGCCGGCAGACCGCTGGATCCTGTCCCGCCTCCAGGCGGCGATCCGCGAAGTGACGGCGGGGATCGAGGAGTACTCCTTTCAGCGCTCGATCGAGGCCGCCTACGACTTCGCCTGGCACGACTTCTGCGACTGGTACCTGGAGGCGGCGAAGGCACGCCTGCGCGACGGCGACCCGAGTGCGCGCTCGACCGCCCTCCACGTGCTCGACACCCTCTTCCGCCTCCTGCACCCGTTCATGCCCTTTGTCACCGAGGACCTCTGGCACCGCCTCCCGGACGACCGCGACTTCCTGGTCCGGGTCGCCTGGCCGGCGCCGGACCAGCGCTTCGACGACCCCGGCGCGGAGGCCACCTTCGCCGGTCTGATCCGGCTGGTGGAGGAGATCCGGGCGATCCGCCACGCGGCCGGTGGAGGCTCCGCCGGAGGCCGTCTCTGGCTCGGCGTCGAGCTCGACCCTCCGCTTCGTGAGCTGGCGGGCGAGCTGGCGCGGGTGGAGATCGTGGCCGAGCCGTTGCCGGGCTCGGTCCCGCTCAGCTGGGGCGACGCTCGGCTCGATGTCGCCGCGTCGGCCGGCGACGCTGCGCGACGCGCTGCGGAGCGGAAGCGGTTGGAGGGAGATCTGGCCCGGGTCGAGGCGAAGCTGGCCAACCCCGTGTTCCGAGAGCGGGCGCCCGCCGAGATCGTCGCCAAGGAGGAGCAGAAGGCGGCCGAGCTGCGATCGGCCGTCCACCGCCTGCGAGAAGGCCGCTAGCGGGAGCGAGATAACCTAGATGCCCGCTGTGCTCCTGCTCCTGCCGGTGGCCCTGCTGGCGGTGGGCGCGGCGTTGGCCTCGGCAATCCGGGTCCCGGCGCCCGGCTCGGGGCGCGCGATCGCCGCCCTCTTCGCCTGGGCCGCCCTGCTGGCGACGATCGCCATCTGGGCTCCCCAGCGGACGCCGCTCGACCTCACCGTCGGCGAGCTCGGCGCGGGAGTCCGACTGGCGATCCGCCTCGACGCCGTGTCCTTCGCCTTCGGCCTCTTCGTCCTCGTGCCGGCGGCACTGCTGCTCACCTTCTCGCGCAGCCCCTCGCCGCCGATGGCGCTGCTCGCCACCGGCGCGTCGCTCTTCACGCTCCAGGCGAGCGGCCTTCTCCTCGCCGCCTTCGGCTGGGCCGTCACCCTCCTGGCGGTCGCCGCCCTCCTCCAGGCCGGGGGCGAGGCCAAACCGATGACGACCCGCCTCCGGGACCAGGGCGCGCTGCTCTGCCTGCTCTGGGCGGGCGCCGCCATCTTCGCTCGGGCCGGCACCGACCAATATGCGGCGATCCCGGTGTCGGCGCTCCAGCCACAGCTCTTCGCCCTGGTCGCGCTGGCCTCGATCCTCGCCTCGGGCCTGGTGCCCTGGAAGTCCTGGCCGGCGGCGCTCTGGGAGCGGCTGCGCCCGGAGACCGCCGGTCCGGCCACCGCGCTGCTCTTCTTCACCGGCTTCTACTTCCTGGTCCGGATGTACCAGGCCGGCGATGGTCACTTCCCGGCCGCCGGTCTTTTCAACCCGCTGCTGGCGGCGCTGGGCACGCTCTGCGCCGTCGGCGCCAGCCTGCGCGCACAGGCCGCCGCCACGCGCCGCGCCTATCTGGGCGAGACGCTGCCGATCGCCGGGGGCTTCGCCCTGCTCGCCCTGGGGGCGGGGACGCCGCTTGGCGTGACCGCCGCGATCGGCACCCTTGCCGGCGCCTCGCTGCTGATCGCGCTCCTCCCGCTGGTGCCCGAGGAGGCCCTGTCGGGGCCGGTGATGGCCGTCCTCGTGCTCACCGTCGGACTACCTCCGACAGTCGTCTTCGGCACCCGCCTGCTCGATCTCCAGGCTGCGGTCGAGGCGAACGAGGTGGCCGGCTTCCTCGCCCTGGGCGCCGCCGCGGCGTGGATCATCGGGATCGCGGCTGCCGCTCGCGCGGTCCGCCTCAGCCCGCGCCGAGAGGCGCCGACCGGTTCGCGCGCCGCCGCGCTGGGCGTCGCAGCGGTGATCGCCGCCGGGGGAGCCGGATTGGGCGCTTTCCAGTCGGCGATCGCGATTCCCGCCGCGGCCACGGTCGTCAACTTTCCGGGGAGCGCCCTGACCGGCGGGCTTTACGCCGCCAACGCGGCCTCCGGCGGCTGGCCCGCGGTGGCGCTCGGCGGCCTCCTCGCGGTGGCCGTCCTGGCGCTCGCCTTTCTCGGCCGGCGCTCGGCGGTGCCGTCCCTGCCCGCCTCCGAGCCGGCGCCGTTCTTCCAGCCGTCCTGGCGGTCACTGCCCGATCGGCTGGGCGCCCTGGCCGATGCGCTCGAGGTCCCGGCCGAGTTCCGCGTCACTGGCTGGAAGCAGCTCGACCTGGCCCTGACCCGCGGCTCGATCTGGCTTTGGCTCGCGGTCTTCGCGGTTCTCGCGCTCGTACTCACCCGGTGATCGGGCTCCTTGCCGCCGCCGGGGTCGGCGTGGCCTGGCTGGGAAGCTCGATCCTGGTCCTGTCGGACGCCCGCCGCGGGCTCGCGGTCGGCCTTCTGCTCGCGGCGGTCGGGCTGGCCGTCGTGCGCGCGGTCGAGGGTGATCCGGCCGACGCCGGGCTGCTCTTCGCGGGGGGCCTCCTCGGCGCCCTCGCCGGCCTGCGCCGCAATCCGCGGCGCGGCTGGGGCCTCCTGGCGGCGGGCTCGACGCCGCGAATCGTGCTCTGCGTCGTCCTCGGTGGCGCCGCGCTCTGGTTCGCGATCGGCGGCCCCGACGGCCCCGGCGGGCCGCGGGGGAGGGCGGCCGCCGCGATCCTCATCGCGCTCGGCGCCGGCCGCCTGCTCGCGACCCGAGAGGCGCGCGCCGGGCTGGCCGCGGCATCCCTCATCGCGCTCGGCGGGGGCACCCTGGCCGCCCTGGCCACGACCGACGCCACCGGTGCCCTGATCGGATCGGTCGCGGCGGTGGCCCTGAACCTGGTGCCGACCGCCGAGTCGGGGCTCGATGGCTGAGCTGGCCTTCGGCCTCCCCGCGCTCGGCGCCGTTCTGGTCTCCCTCTTCCGCCGTCGCCACGGGCTCGCGGTCGTCGCCGGTCTCGGCCTCGGCCTCGCCGGCCTGGTCGCCACCGCCCTGGTCGTCCCCGGCCGGCAGGACAGCCTCCTCGGCCTCGACGTCCAACTCCCCGCCCCGATCCAGGTGGTCCTGGTCGCGACCTTCGTCGCGGCGGGGCTGGCGGTGCTGCTCGTCCCGCCGGGCGCCGACCGGGTGCCGATGCTGGCGTCGGTCCTCACCGGGCTGGCCGCGCTCTCCGCGCTGGCTCTTTTCACCCAGCCGCTGATCGCCGCCCTGGTGCTGCTCCTTCTGGCGGCCACCCAGGCGGCGCTGCCGGCGCTCCGCTCCTTTTCCGACCGCATCCGAGCGCCTGCCTTCGGCGCCCTGCTGGTGGCCCTCGGCGCTCTGCTCGCCACGGAGGCCTCGAGCACGGGCGCCCTCCGGCTCGCGGGCCTGGCGCTGGTCCTCGGCGTGACCGCTGCGATCGGGGTCGCCCCCTACCTGCAGGACCTCGATCCGCGCGAACCCGCCCCGGCGTCGCCGATCGCCTGGATCGGCTTTCTCGGCCCGGGCCTGATCGTCATCCTGGCCGACCGGTTGGCCGGGCTGCTTCCGGCGGAGTCCGGCCCCGGCTACACGGTCGTCCTGCTCGGCCTCGGCATCTTCAACCTCGGGCTGGGCGCCTTCGGCGGCTGGCAGTCGCGGTCCGGAGCCGATCTCTGGCGGTACTCCTTCGTCGCCGACTGGGGCCTGGTCCTGGTCGGGTTCGGCCTTCTCGACCAGGCGGCCGCCGGCGGCGCCTACCTGATCCTCCTGTCCATCCTCCTTCTCCGCCTGCCCCTCTACCTGCTCGCGCGGCCGGCGCTGATCCAGGCCCAGGCCGCCCCGGCGCTCCGGCCCTTGACCCTGCTCGTCGCGGCGGCGCTCTTCGGCTCCGCGCCCTTCGTCGGGTTCCCCGCCCGGCTGCTCCTTCTCCGGGGCGCGACCGGGGCGCCCTGGCCCCTGACCGTCCTGCTCGTGCTGGCGATGCTGAGCTGGCTGCCGCAGTCGCTCCGCCTCGCCCAGACGCTCGGCCGTCCGACCGGCCGGCTCGCCACCGGCATCGCCGTCGTTCTCCTCCTCAACCTGGCGCTCGGGCTCTACCCGAACTTCGTCCTCAACCTGCTGGAGAATCGCTGAACCGGTGCCCTGGGGAGAGATCGCCCAGCACGGGATCGGGCTGCTGCTCTACCCGGGGCTGCTTGCCTGCGCGGGCCTCGGCCTGGTCCTCGAGGTCGCCTCCGCCTGGGCCCTCGTCCCCGAGCGAGGCGGCGTCCTGCCTGCCGCCCGCCGGGTGCTGGCGGTGCTTCGCCCGAGCGGCGACCGGAGCGGCTTTCCTCTCTACTCGGGCGCCGCCGCCCTTCTCGCCCTGCTGGCCACGATCGAGCTCGCGGCTCCCTACAACCCGGTGCCGGCGACCGACCGCAACCTGCTCATCGCCGGCGTGGCGCTGGCCGGCGCCGCCTGGTTGCTCTGGACCTGGGGCTGGAGTCGCGGCGAGCTCGACCCCCGCCTGATGCTGGTGATCCAGCTCTGCTGGCTGGTGGCGCTCCTGGTGCCGGCGATCCAGCCCCAGACCCTCAAGCCCCAGACGCTCGGCAACATCCAGCTCGACCCCATCCTGCCGGTGAAGGTCGCCTGCGGACTCCTCTACCTGCTCTGCCTGCCGGCGCTGCTGCACCTGATCCCGGAATCGGCGCCGCAGGGCGTGCCGGGCGGCGCCGGCCGCCGCCCGACCGGCCTCGAGGGAGCCGGCTTCAGCGCCCTCCGGCTGCTCCTCTGGCTCCCGTACTGTGGCCTCTTCGCGTCGATCTTCTTCCCCTCGGGAGGCGATAACCCGCTCGATCTGCTGCGTTTCCTCGGTCTCGTCGCCGGAGCGGCCGCGATCTCCGTCGCGATCTCGCTCAACCTCATCTACCGCGGCGCCGCGTTCACCAACCGCTTCGTGACCATGGTGGTCGTGCCGTTCGCCTGGATCACGCTCGGGCTGGGGATGCTCTCCGCGGCCATCGGCACAAGATAAGGTGGTCGCGGTCCTGCTCTAACCCCAGCAAAGGGGTGTATCATGGCGCCGCCGCCGCACCTGCCCCACCAACGAGTCCTGCACACGCCTTGAACGTCGTCAACACAGTGCTCGGCCTGTGGTCGAGCGACATGGGGATCGACCTCGGAACGGCCAACACGCTGGTCCATGTCCGCGGTCGGGGCATCGTGCTCGACGAACCCTCGGTTGTCGCCGTGAGCCGCCGCACGGGTCAGGTGCTGAGCGTCGGCTCTGACGCGCGCAAGATGCTCGGCCGGACGCCCGCGGACATCATCGCCCTGCGGCCGTTGAAGGACGGCGTGATCGCCGACTTCGACCACACCGAGCAGATGATCAAGCACTTCATCGCCAAAGCGCATGATCGCTCCTGGCACGTCTCGCACCCACGAATGGTGATCGGCGTCCCGTCCGGCGTCACCGAGGTCGAGAAGCGGGCGGTCACCGACGCGGCCACCCATGCCGGCGCCCGCGAGACGCACCTGATCGAGGAGCCGATGGCGGCGGCGATCGGGGCCGGG
>DAIRGV010000083.1:0-5671 GCA_036794405.1 Candidatus Dormiibacterota bacterium | reverse complement strand
CAACATCGGGAATGGCCAGTCCATAGTCCTGACGAATTTGTGTGCCCCACAGGCGCTGGGCGCTACTCTCTTCTTCACGGCGTAGTCCTCCAGTGGTGGTTTTCCAGACCTGCCAACGGAGACTACGTCGTTTCACTTTTACCGCACCTGGGGGACGCGACCTGGCACGGTGAGGGCAATCTCGCTTGACAAACCAGGCCCCTATTGCCTGGACAGGTGGGTACGCGACTGGTTAGAGTCGACAGGTCGATTCGGGCCAGACCCTATCCGTCGCGTTCCAAAAACTGTTCGGGTCTGGTGCCGAACTGTTGGTTTTCGGCCGATCGAGGCTGATTTCCGAATTCATGCGGTGACCGAGCGTCTTCAAAACTGTCTGTGGGGCGGTGCATAGCCGTCCCAGGTGGGTTCGATTCCCATCCATCCCCGCCAGGCACTTTTTGAAAGGCCATTCGCGGCAACCGCTGAATTCAGAAACCGGTCCTGAGGGCCGACCTTTCCTTTCTGGTCAGCCCGAGACCTCAAGAACGAGAATGACGACCTGCACCTGCGAGCAGCCAAGCGGCCGCATCAAGATGACCCTGCAGTACCGCTGCGCCGACTGCGGCTTCCTCTTGGAGGCGATCAGTTGCGACCGCGGGGAGGCTCCCCCGTCCCGCCCTCCCCACCGCTCGGGCGGCGGCGCCTGAGCACGGCGAGCGGAACGCCAGCGAGGACCACGATCAGGATCGCAAGTGCCACGACGATCGGCAACAGTTGGCCGCCAGCGACCGTCGCCCCTCCGCTGCGGCGGATGGCGCTCGCGTTGTCGTAGCCGGCCATGAACAGGCCGGTGCCGCTGATCTGGGACACGATGTCGGAGCAGCCAGTGCTGGCGCTCGGGTAGGAGGGCACCGCCGACCAGCTGCCGCCGGGCTGCGCCTGGTAGACCAGTGAAGGCGCCGGCAGGATGGTCGAGTAGAGCAGGCGCAGGTTGGAGGTCTTGATCATCGGCGTCGATGATGTGATCTGGTAGACGTTGGTGACGACCGTGATCCCGGTCGGGTCGGGATAGGTCCGGACCGGCTTGATGTCGATCACCTCACCCGCCCCGCCGGCGGGCGCCGCGAAGGCGCCCGGCACAAAGCTCAGCTGCGCCTGCGGGTTGTCATCGGCGGTCGCAACGAAACCCGGGTCGACAATCCCCTTGAGCACCTTGATCTCGGCGTGTCCAGCTGCTGGCGCATTGCCCGACTTCACCCCCGGCGGCGGATTGAGGAAGCGATAGTCGACAGGGGGGCAGAACCCCTCGTAGAAGCCGGGCGGCGTCTGGAAGGCCGCCACCGGGTAGGCCGCGGCGACCAGCGTCAGCAGCAGGACGGCCAGCCGGAGTCGGGTCACAGCGCGAGGTCTGCGATGGTGTGGCCGATGATCGGCCCGACCAGGTCTCGGGTGGCCCAGCGCCAGGTGCCAAGCAGGAGGCCCGCCGCGAGCACGGCGAGCAAAAAAAGCGGCGGGTGGGACAGGACATGCCCGAGAGCGAACACCAGGGAGCTGCCGAGGACCGCTGCGAGCGGTCCCCAGACCGCTTCGAAGGCGGCGTAGAGAGCGCCCCGGAAGGCGAGCTCCTCTCCGATCGAGATGGCGATCGCGGAGACGGCCAGCGGCGCCGACAGCACCGGGGCGCCCTGCCAGCGCACCGCCGCCGGCAGCAGCAGGACGGCGGCGAGAGCAAGCCCCGCGAGCAGCTTCAGGCCCAGATTGGAGCGCGAGAGGCCGAGCGCTTCCGGCTTCCAGCCGATGGCGCAGAGGCTGAGGGCGAGACCACCGAGGGCGATCGTCGGGACCGGCCCGGTCGCCCGCTCGAGGAGCGCTCTGCCCCATTCGAGAGCCAGCACGAGGGAGGCGACCACGGCCAGTCGAACCATCGCTGGAATGCTATCGCCGTGCCATCTACCATCAGGCCGATGAGGAGGATCGCCGTCGCGTTGGCCGTCACAGCCCTTCTGCTCTCCGGCTGCTCCCTGGATGATCTCGTGCACCGCGGCTCGACGCTGACCATCGGCGCCATCTACCCGCTCTCCGGCCCGCAGGCCGTGGGCGGCAGGGAGGAGTTGGGCGGCGTGCGCACCGCGCTCGAGCTTGCCCAGAGGCAGGGTCTCGGCAACGCGTCCCGGGTCAAGCTCAAGGTGATCGACGCGGAGACGCCCGACCAGGCCGTTGCGGCGGTCGATCGCCTGGTTGACCGTGACCACGTCCAGATCATCATCGGCACCTACGGCAGCAGCCTATCGGTCGCGGCCTCGGCCCGGGCCGACGCCCGCCACGTCATCTACTGGGAGACCGGCGCTGTTGCCGACGACGTTACCAACGGCCGCCGCTATGTCTTCCGGACGGTTGCCACGGGGGGCACGCTGGGCCGAATGGCCGCTCGCTTCACAGTCAAGGTGCTACTGCCAGAGCTCGCCCTCACCCCCGGCCAGGTCCGGGTCGTCATCGTCCACACCAACGACTTCTATGGCCGCTCGGTCGCCTCCGGCGAAGCGGCAGAGGCGGCCACTGCGGGCATCGGCTCGGTCACCTCGATTGAGTACGACCCCAATGCCCTGGACGCCAAGACGGTGGTCGCCCAGGTCGCCGCCGCCAGGCCCGACTTCCTCTGGGATGTCAGCTACCTGGATGACGGGATTGCGGTCTGGAAAACGGTCCTCGCGGACCACGTGCCGCTCCGGGCGGCGATCGGCACCAGTTCCGCCTTTTGCCTGCCCGACTTCCAGAAGCGGCTCGGCGTCCAGGCGGTGGGCGTCTACGCGGCGGACAAACCCGACCAGGTGATCGCCCCGGATGCGCTGACCCCGGCGGCGCGGACGCTGCTGCGGCAAGCGATCGCCCAGTTCGGGCTTGACAACCACGGCCAGGGAATGGAGATCCCCGGAGTCGCCGGTTTCGTCGGCGGCTGGACGCTCCTCCACGACGTCCTGCCGCGGCTCAGCGGTGCCATCAGCAGCGACTCCGTGAGGGCTGCGGCGATCAAGGTCGACGTCGCGGTCGGCGGCGAGATCAATGGCGCCGGGGTTCGGTTCGCTCCGCCCGGCGCGGCGGACGCCGGCCAGAACCTGCTGGCCGCGGCGGTGGTCGGCCAATGGCAGCCCGGCGGGGTCATGAAGATCCTCTATCCGGCCGCCTACGCCACCGGCAGCGCCGACCTCGGTGAGATGCCCTGATTGGTCAGTCCCCGACTGCCCTGCCAGCACCAAATCCGGGCCATTTCTGATCTCAACTGCGCCTGGTGACTTCGACCCGAGGACCGGGCCACACCAGGGCCGAGTCAGCGCATCGCGTAAGTTCTTCAAGGAAACGGTGACCTTCAGCAATTGGCACGACACCGCGTACTGATCCTGGCCGTCGTGGTCATCGCCTTCCTGGCGGTCGGGGCCTACGTCGTCTCCCGCAACCTCGGGGGCGGCGGACGCCCGGTCACGATCGACCTCACCGTCCATAGCAGCACGATGACACCTGACACCCCGACCGCCAACCAGGGCGACAAGGTGACGATGACCATCAGCGCCGACAGGAAGGAAGAGATCCACCTCCACGGCTACGACATCCCCTTCCAGATCCCGAGCGCCGGCGGTAAGGTCACGCACACCTTCACCGCCGACAAGTCGGGCTCCTTCCCGATCGAGATCGAGGACACCGGCACGCCCCTCGGGCAATTCCAGGTCAACCCGTGACCCCGGTCTTCCTGCACGGTTTCGGGCAGCGTTACGACCTGCCCGGCCCCCTCTTGATCTACCTCTTCGCCGCCGCTGCTGTGGTGGTGCTCTCCTTCGTGATGGTGGTCCTCTTCGCGGGGGACAAGCTGGGCGAGGAAGCCGTCGCCTACCCGCGCCGGCGCGCTGCCTGGCTCGACCGCCCGCTGGCCGCCGCCTGGCCCCGTGTGGTGGGCGGCGGCATTGGCGTGGCGGCCCTGCTGGCAGTCATCGTCACCGGGCTCTTCGGATCCCAGACCCCCTTTTACAGCCCCGCCGAGTACATCGTCTGGGTCTACTTCTGGGCGGCGACCGTGATCCTCGTCGGGTTGTTGGGCAACCTCTGGACGCTGCTCAATCCCTGGAGGGCGATCCACTCGCTGTTCGGGGGGCCGAGGGACCCTGACCTGGCCGCCGGTCGGCTGGCCCAGATCGGCATCTGGCCGGCCGCGTTCACCTACTTCATCTTCGCCTGCCTCGAGCTGACTTCCGGGGTCGCCAGCAAGCCGGCGGTGCTGGCCTGGATCGCGGTCGGCTACAGCGTCTTCACCCTGGGCGGAATGTGGCTGCTCGGCGCCGAGGCCTGGCTCGGCCGGGTCGAGTGCTTCACAGTGCTGTTTGGCATCGTCTCCCGCTTCGGCCCGGTGGAGATCGAGACCGGAGCGAACGGCAAGCCGCAGGCGTGGTTGCGGCTTTTGGGGACGGGCCTCCTCAAGGGGGACCGGGCGGGTTGGGACCAGGTCGTGTTCGTGATCCTGATGCTCTCCACCCTGGCCTTCGACGGTATCCTGGCGACGCCGGTCTACCGCTGGTACCTGCTCAACTTCGGCACCCCCTTCTCGGCGTTGGGGGGGCTCGGGGTGCCGATGCTGCGTACGGTCGGCCTGCTCCTGCTGACGGCGGTCTTCCTCGGCGCCTTCGTGCTGGTGATGCGACTCGTGATGTGGTTCGGGTGGCCCCAGGTCCGCTCGCCCCTCTCCCGGCGGAAGGGAGTGAACGAGGCGCAGGCGCTGAGCGCCTTCGCGTTCACCCTGGTCCCGATCGCGCTGGTCTACAACGCGGCCCACAACTACACCTACGTCGTGGTCCAGTCGCAGCGGCTCATCCCGCTCCTGGCCGACCCGCTTCAGCTGGGCTGGCACCTGGTTCCGACCGCCGGCTACAAGATCAACTTCCTGCTGGCGGGCGCAGCCGTCGTCTGGTACGTCCAGATCGTCCTGATCGTGCTCGGCCACGTCATCGCCGTCTACCTGGCCCACCTCCGCGCCGGCCAGCGGTTCAAGAACGCCGCCCAAGTCCTCCTCAGCCAGTACCCGATGCTGCTGCTGATGGTCATCTACACGATGACCAGCCTCTGGATCCTCGCCCAGCCAATCACCAAAGAGATTTAAGCGCCAGGGGACCGCATCGGTAGCTCGGATGCCTCGACGTTTGAAATCAACCGTCCTCAAGGTCTGGACGCCCCGAGCACCCATCGGGTACGGTGATCACGTCGCTCGAGCCTGTCCCCCCGGAAACCCATGAAAGACTGTAGGTGCCGCTCGAGACTGTTGGTTCTCGGCCTGAAAGCGGCCGGTTCTGCTGAATTCAGGAACACTCGAGCTCGAAAACCACCTCACCGGACAGGGTCAGAAAACGGCCCCAGCCGTCCGACGCTGCCGCGCCTTCACCCAGCCGGCTTCGCCGCTTACCGTTTCTGAACGCGATCCTCATTCCCGACGACATTCGGACCTATAGGGAGGAACCGATCCGTTCAGACATTGGTTCCGGCGCCAATGGATGGGGTGGGACGACGAGACCACGCTGACCTGGGAGGAACTCTCGTCTGCCCCGCGCACGGCCGGCACCTCCGGCGCGACGTGGCATGATCTCGCAGGTGACCAGCAGACCCGCCGCGGCGCAGCACCTGCGCGACCTCGCGCGGCTGCGCCGCGTCCGCGACC